>CALDZW010000124.1 GCA_937944175.1 uncultured Candidatus Altimarinota bacterium | reverse complement strand
TTACTTGACCAATATATTCTACAATAAAATCAGCTGGATAGCTTGCTTCCATTGATTGTTTATTCTGAAAAGGGTAGTGCATTTGAGCATATGGCATAGATCCAGAATCCATCCACACGTCGAGTACTTCAGGGATTCTTTTATATGTGATTCCATTTTCTTCCCAAGTTATATTATCAATGTATGGTCTATGAAGATTCTCTACAGTCATTCAACTAATAGCTTCTAGATCGGCCTTATTACCAAAGACTTTCATATCTTTTTCATTTCATTCTGCATCATATCCAATCCATATAGGCATTGGAGTACCCCAATAACGAGTTCTACTTATACACCAATCTGGAGCTGATTCTACTGATTTTTGAAACTGACCATGTTTTAGGTGATTTGGTGACCAGTTGATTCCTTCATTTTCTTCAATCAGTCTTGATTTCATATCCTTGATATTCACAAACCAAGAATCTTGAGCTTTATAAATAAGTGGAGTTCATGATCTCGGACACATAGCGACTCTATGATTAATAGACTCTTTTTTGAATAATAATCAGAGTTCTTTTAATTTTTCTGAAACGACATCATTTGCATCTCTATAGTGCATTCAAACATAATCATAAATTTCCTCAGTATATTTTCAAGCATTATCTAAAGCATTAGAAATGTGTACTCATTTAGCTTGAGCTAATTGGAAATCCACATCACCAAATTCAGGAGCTTGATGACCGATACCAGTTCAATCTGTATCAGTAATAAAATCAGCATCTAAAATTATATGATTTTTACTAGCATCAACTATTCCTTGATAAAAATCAAAAGGAGCTTTATAACTGAGTCCAAGAAGTTCTTCTCACAAAAAACTTTCAAGTACCTCAAATTCTTTTCACTTAAATACAACTTCAGTTCTTGACTCAGCAAGGATGTATGTATTTCATTCAGATGATACTCTACAATACTCAACTTTAGGATTCAGAGCAATACTCATATGAGCAGGAATAGTCCAAGGAGTAGTGGTCCAAGCTAGTAAAAAGTCTCCTTTTTTTGCAGCTCATCTTTCTTCCAAAAGTGGAAACATCACAGTAATAGCAGGATCACTGACTGTTTCATAGCTATCATCCATAGCTACTTCAAAGTTTGAAATAGGAGTAGAGAGTTTCCGTGAAAAAAGAGAAACTCTTTGGCCTTTATAGACCATATCCTTATCCCACATCTGCTTAAACACCCACATCACAGATTCCATATAATCTTGATCCATAGTTCTATAGGCATTTTTAGTATCTACCCATCTCCCAATATGATCAATATACCAATCCCATTCGGCACTGGTTTCTTTAGTATAGACATAACATTCTTCAATAAATTTTTTGATTCCAACTTTCTCTTCAATATCTTTATTAGATTCAAGTCCAAGTTTTTTCTGAACTTTTTCCTCAATAGGAAGTCCATGACAATCCCATCCCCATACTCTCTCAACTCTCTTTCATTTCATAGTATGGTAACGTGGTACTACATCCTTACAGATACTTGAAAGCAGGCTTCCATAATGAGGCATACCAGTAATAAATGGAGGACCATCATAAAACCTATACGGTTTCTCCTCAGGTCTTGTATCTATAGATTTTTGAAACGTATCATTTTCTTTCCAAAATTTAAGAACTTTTTCTTCTATCTCTGGAAATGATTGCTTTGGATTTACTTCTGGGAAATTTTTTGTCATGTTTGTTCTTGTTAAAGGATTATTGTTAGAATAATTGATATTTTAGTACTTTAAATATAGTATGTAAATCATATTTTGTTACTTATAGCATTAAACTGCAAAACACATAAGATGAGATTAACAAATAAAATGCTTATTTTTAAGATCATATTCTTACTTAGAATGCTTTTATAAAATAAGACATAAGAAAAGTATACTCATAATATGCAAAACAATGTTCATCATAGGCTTGTATATATTCAATTAAGAGTAGATGTTTCAATTCATGTAAAAGTAGCAGATAGATTTAGGACTATTCAAATTCATATGTACTTTAGGTTTATATATTTGTTCATATTTTTTTTATTAAAATATTCTTCTAGTTTATAGTCATAGGGGACATTTTTTTGAAGATGTGATTAATATCGAATATATTTTGATACAAAATTATGCTCTTTAATGCATACTCATAATTCTTCATTGGGTAATGGAGAAAATCAACAATCAATTGGACAAAACTTGTCAAAACAAGCTTCAATTTGTTTATGTTCATATGTTATTCTTAATATAAGAATAATTATTATGATTGTCACTCAGAGGGCTATTTTTTTCATAATTTAAATTTAAAAATAATTTCTAGTTTATAGTCATAGGGGACATTTGCTAAAATGAGTATATATTTTCTTTAACATAGATGAAGATGAGTACTCATAACATTATTATAATGAGTCAAATGAAAAATAATCTCCTAAATATTTTCTGAGCTTTTTCTTCAATAATAGGATCAATTTTAGTAGTAGGAGTATTTGCACAATGATTCAAGAAGACAAAAAGTAATGGTAGGATAACAAGGAACAAAAAAAAGTATACATCAAACCAAATTGACCTATAACATCATCATCAACTTATACAAAAGAAAAATGATAATGCATATAATGCAGACACTATAATTATGTATAGAAAGACTCCAACTGTTTTCATAAAATATATTGTTATGAAAATAATTCTAGTTTATAGTCATAGGGGACACCATGTGCTATCCTCCTGCTCTTTGAATAAAGAGTAGGAGTTAGAGGAAGAGATATAATTGTCTTCTTCTTTTTTAAGAAATCATAAGGAAGAACATTTTATAATCTCTTTCCTGCCCTAAAGGATACCTCCCGTTGGGCATAATTCCTTACTCTTTATTTAAAGAGCAAGGGGCGGCAGTTATAGTTGAGTAGTTATTTTTTATATTCTAAACATATTGGAACTTCTAACATCTTTGTCGTTAACATCTCTGTACATCAAGCATCAAATGCAGTTCTTGATTTATTAAGTGAGCATGAATTTCAATCAAGATCAGTTTGTATGCGTATACATCACTCTCTAATTAACTTTGC
>CALDZW010000123.1 GCA_937944175.1 uncultured Candidatus Altimarinota bacterium | reverse complement strand
ATTGCAGGGGCAACTGTTGCTTTGATATTAGTTCCTCAGTCAATGGCCTATGCTCAGCTGGCATGACTTGCTCCATACTATGGATTATATGCTAGTTTTCTTCCTGTGATGATAGCTGCTTTATGGTGAAGCTCTAGACAGTTAGCTACATGACCTGTAGCAGTTGTGTCTTTGATAACTGCTGCAACTTTACAACCTTTAGCACTTGGAAGTGTCACTTGATATGCTTTATATGCTGCTTTTCTTGCATTAGCTGTCTGAATTATTCAGTTTAGCCTCTGAGTTTTTAGAATGTGAAAACTTGTGGATTTCTTGTCACATCCTGTAATTGTCTGATTTACTAATGCTGCTGCTGTTGTTATATGAGCCTCTCAACTCAGTAAAATATTTTTTCCAGCAGGTTATACACTTCCAAAGGAGGAGTATAAGTATATGGAAATTTATAATATTTTTGCCAATCTCTGAGACCTGCATTTCGTTACTCTGGCTATGTGAGTATGAAGTTTGGTAGTACTATTTGGAATGAAAAAGTTTCTTCCAAAGATCCCCTGAGTATTAGTTGTAGTTGTATGTACAACAATAATTTCTCAATTCATTTGATATGATAAAATGTGATGAAGTGTGGTAGGAGATATTCCTGCTTGACTCCCATGATTCTTGCTCCCATTTTCTTTTGATCCTAATGTATTTAATTGGGAAATTGCAAAATGACTTATGTCAGCTGCTATTGTTATTGCTGTACTTGGTTTTGCTGAAGCTATCAGTGTAGCAAAAGCAATGGCAAGTGAATCTAAAAAGGCAGTATCCGCGAACAGAGAGCTTATATGACAGTGACTCTGAAATGTAACTGCTAGTATGTTTCAAGGATATCCAGTAAGTGGATCATTTTCTAGAAGTGCTGTAAATTTTGATGCTAAAGCTGAAACTGGTTTTTCTTCAGTAGTTACATGAATTATTGTAGCTATAACCTTACTATTTCTCACTCCACTATTCAAATACCTCCCTCAAGCAACTCTTGCTGCTGTAATTATTGTAGCGGTTTCAGGTCTCTTTAAAATTCAACCAATCATTCATGCATGGAAGATTGAAAAGCATGATGGAATAGTAGCAATTATTGTTTTCCTGGTAACTCTTATTGCTGCTCCGCATTTAGAAAAATGACTAATAGTATGAGTAGCTCTTTCTCTTGGATTTTTTATATACAGATCAATGAGTCCTAACTTCACAGAACTTGCGATGTATAAAGATGGAGAACTGAGAAGTGTAGAAAAAAGACACCTACATACTAGTGATAATGTCTGAGTATATAAGTTTGAAGGGCCTCTC
The DNA here is from genome assembly GCA_937944175.1 of uncultured Candidatus Altimarinota bacterium. Lineage (GTDB taxonomy): Bacteria > Patescibacteriota > Gracilibacteria > BD1-5 > UBA6164 > CALLPO01. The sequence goes on along the minus strand of CALDZW010000123.1, from coordinate 2,707 downwards.
TATTTTGCAAATTCATGATATTTTGAAGGTAAACTCATTAAGTTTGTAGAAAAGAAACCAGAAATGAAAGTCATTATCCTTGATTTCTGATGAGTAGATGAAATTGATTCATCATGACTAGAAGCACTAGAGAACATTATAGAGAATTTTGAAAAGTGATGAATAATGGTTTTGCTTTCGAAGATAAGAAGTCATGTATTTAATCCAATGAGAAAAATATGATTTATAGATACATTTTGAAGAGAAAAAATCTTCAGACTCTCTCGTCATGAAGCATTGAATTATGCTAAAGAACAATTATGACTAGAAATTGATATTCAACCGTATTTTGAGTACATGCCAAACTGAGCCGAAGATGATGACTATAACTTATCATTTTATGATAAAATTATAAAGAAAATTAAAAATACGGATTTACTGCATTTACATGATAAGAAAAAAGATCATTAATCTAATCTTATGATCTATTCTTTAATATAAAAAATACTGTTTACTAAAATGGTATTTTTTATATACTTTTTGTAATTACTATTTCTACTAAAATAATATTTTGAAAACCTACTTTATTCAGACATTTTGATGTGCCATGAACCAAGCAGATAGTGAAAAAATTCACATGCTTTTTTTGCAAGCATGATTTATTAAAGTAGATTCCTGGAAGAAAGCACAAGTAGTTATTTTTAATACCTGCAGTGTCAGACAAAAATGAGAAGATAGGGTTTTTTGAATGATTGAAGAAATACATAAATATAATAAAAATATTGCATCAGAAAAAAACACTATCAAGGTATGAATTACATGATGTATGGTGAGAAAAACATGAATGAATAAAAAATATTTGAATGAAGCTATAAAGAGAGATAAAAACAAATCAAAAAAAATATCACTTCTTACAGATAAAGAATGAATTTACAATTATGATGATAAGCTTTTTCCAAGAAACGGTGAAAAACTTGATTTTGTTTTTAGAATTGAAGAAACAAAATATATGTCACTTATGTTAAGTATTATATATCAGGAATCCATAGGACAAGATGACAAATTTGATGATTATCTAAAATCTAAACAATATAGAGAAAATCCTGCTCAGGCTAATGTTATTATCCAAACAGGATGTGATAATTACTGCAGTTTTTGTATTGTCCCATATACAAGAGGAAAAGAAATAAGTAGAAAACATGATCAAATAATAGAAGAGTGTAGGGAAGCAGTAGATTGATGAGCGAAAGAAATTACACTGATAGGACAAAATGTAAATTCATATGGAAAACAATTTGTAGCTAAAAAATTATGGAATAATGAAAAAAGTCAATGGAATAGTTTAGAATGAGTCTCACCTTTCAGAAAATTATTAGACTGAATAAATACAATAGAATGACTTGATAGAATACGTTTCACTTCAAGTAATCCGCATGATATGACTAGAGATATTCTTGATAGTCACTTTGAGTGTAATACAATCTGTAATTATCTACATTTTGCTCTTCAATCAGGAAGTAATAAAATGCTCAAAAGAATGAACAGAAAACACACATATGAAGCTTTTAAAGATCAGGTAATGTACTTGAGAAAAATTGATCCTTTATTTTCAATTTCAACTGATATTATTGTCTGATTCTCATGAGAAACTGAAGAAATGTTTGAAGAAACTGTTAAGGCTTTTCAGGAATGTGAATTTGATTTTTGTTTTACTGCTAGATATTCTGTAAGAAAAGGAACGCTAGCTGAAAAAATGTATCCTGATGATATTACTTCAGAAACTAAAGCTGAAAGGTGGAATATCCTCAATGAATTATTGCTTGCATCAGTAACTAAAAGAAATCAACTTATGCTTGGAAGATCTGAAGAAATACTGATTTCATGAGAAAAGGATGAACAATTCTATTGAAGAACAAGAAACTTCAAAGAAGTCTTTTTTGAAAAAAATATGAAAAATAGTATAGGTGACATAGTGAATATAAAGATAGATAATCTTGATAACTTTGTATTACAATGATCACAAATATAGTATGAATGTAAGAAATTCACAAATACCCTGTCTAGAGTTTGAAGAAAAACTCAATTCATGAAATTATATCCTTATTGATTTAAGAACTACTGAAGAGCTTATGCAGTATTGAATCATACAAGAAAAACAGATTCACATTGATGTATATAAGCCAGATGCTATTAATCTAATAGAGAAACTAGACACTACTAAAAAATACCTTCTTTATTGTTGGCATTGAATAAGGAGTGCTCAGGTAAGAACATTCATGCAACAAAAAGATTTTATTGAAGTACATGATTTACAATGATGAATAGATGAATGGAATAGATTCAAAAAAATCTAAGAAATATTATTTCTTAGATTTTTTCTTTTTGGATTTAAACTTCTTTTGCTCAGTATCACAATGTGGACATCTCTTTAATTTTCTTTTAATTTTTCTCTTACAATCACGGTTAATACACTTTCTTCTTTTTCAAAGAGCTATAAACCACAAGAGCATAAATATAATCCAAAATAACAAAAATGGAATGATAACATATGGATTAAATCAGACATACTTTTCATCATAAGTTACCGGTATCTCTTTAGCAGAGCTATACTCAACAAGTTCTCACTCATCATTTTTATAAGCCATTTTAATATAGGCAGTAATAGTTTTTTCATTTCTTTTATGACAGAGTCTTTCCCAAGGCATCATTACTTTTCACTCTCCAATAT
>CALDZW010000122.1 GCA_937944175.1 uncultured Candidatus Altimarinota bacterium | reverse complement strand
AATCTAATAGCACGCCTCAACATTCTTCTCGTAAAATATCCTTGATCTTTATTCGAAGGAAAAGCTCCATCAGCTATCAAAAACACAACTACTCTCAAGTGATCCATAATCACCCTAAATGCCTTTGTCTCCTTTTCATCTTCTCCATATTTTTTTCATGAAAATACTTCTATTTTTCCTCTAATTCCATCAAAGAGATCTCCCAAAAATACATCTGGATCATCATTAATAGCTACGGCAATTCTTTCAAGTCCTCATCAAAAATCTATGTTTTTTCCTGCTAATTCTTCAAATCAATCAGCTGTCTTTTTGAATTGCATAAATACATTGTTTCAAAATTCTAGAAACCTTCAACAATCACAAGCCGGATGACATACCGAGTCTTTTTCTTCATATTTTCACACTTCTTGTAGCTCACTCACCCACTTTTCATGAAACCCATGATGCTCACCAAAGTCCCAAAACATTTCTGAATCTGGTCCTCCTGGTTCTCCCTCTGGCATATTTTCAGGTACTCATGCTCTGCTCCACCAGTTTTCTTTTTCATTAAAGTAAAAAATTCTTCCTCATTGCATTCAGTCAACTTCACCATTATTAACTGCTGGTGCATCTATTCACTTTGTTGCAAATAGGTCTTGCCACATTTTCACTACTTCTTCATCTGCTCCAATTCAAAAATCTTTATTACCTCTATAGACAGAGATATAAATTTTTTCTGGATTTAATCCAAGCTCATTAACATAAAAGTCAAATATCCACTGCGTTTGTTCAGTTTTGAAATAATCTCATAATGACCAATTTCAAAGCATTTCAAAGAAAGTAGTATGTCTGTTGTCTCAAATATCATCTATATCAGCTGCCCTAAAACACTTCTGTGAATCAGTAATTCTTGTACCAAGAGGATGTTTTTCTCCAAGCAAATAGGTAATCATTGGTTGCATTCCTGATCCTGTAAACAATGTTGTTGGATCATTTTCTGGGATAAGTGGACTTGAAGGAACAATTGCATGTCCTTTTGATTCCATAAATTCTAGGTATTTTTTTCTAATTTGGTGACTGTTTAATTTCATTTTTCTGATTTCTCATTAAGTAAATATATATTTATGATTCTTTTGTTTTTCATCATCAAAATCTGGCTCATGCCACCATGATATATTTCATGTATTTAATAATCATTTTTCTCTCTTACTTGCTAAAAGACTACTCATAGTATAGGTAAAATATCAATTTTTCAAATATTAGTCTAGTTATTTGTAAGAATAGAGGATTTATGATAGAATTGTGGTATTATAAATTATTTTGAAAACATGGCTCCTTGATGAACATGAATTGAAAAAAATAAAGCTGATGATGCTAAAAACATCTCTAGCCTTAATGAAGTAAAAAAAACACTTCATGATTTTTTAAGTCAAAAAATTGATGGTCAAGCAGCAATTGACAGAGATTGAATTGATTATAAAAAATGAGATGACTGAACCTATGAATCAGTTGAAGAAAAAGCTATAGAAGCTGCACTAGAAAAACAGTCAAAAATTGTAGACAAAATCAAGTTCCTTGAAGTCTTTTTAGACTGACTCCAGTGAAGAGTTAATAGTGAAAGAAAGACAAAAAAAACTGCACTAAAAAAAACAAAGAATAATATTGAATCAAATTCTTCAGTAGAATATATGTGACAGCTATTTCAGGCATGAACTATTAGTTCAAAAACTTGAAAGGAAAATACAGAAATGGCCCTTACATACTGAGAAATAGTAAGAAATATAGAATGATCAAGTGATAAAGAGATATTAGAATGAAAAAAAAGACTCGCAAAAACACTTGTTGAGTCAATGAATAATAACCTAGAGAATAAATGAATTCCTAGATCCCAAAAATTCACAAAGCTTTATAATTCATTAAAAACTAGTCCTTCATGGAATGAAAATGATACAACAAGACTCTCTACTATAAAAGAATTAAAAACATTATATAATGAATCTATGAAAAAACAGAAAGATAAAAATCTTTATATTTGACAAAGTGTAGGTTGAACATTTAAGATTGATATCAACAGATCTATGAGACTAAATGACTTTCAAATTGAAGCATACAATAAACTTAAGCTCCTTATTGAGAAGCATAAGGATGATAAAACATTTTCTGTTGCACAGTCAATTATGGCTAGTGTAGTAGATAAAAGAATAAATAATGATAGTGACTTAGAAAATGCTATAAATAAAATTATTAATTCAGACAGTGAAATACAAACTAAGGCAGTTGGGTTACATAAAAGTATATTACAGAAACACAACTCATTCAAACAATCACCAAATGTCCGTGTCTTATTAGATAAACACAAGCACAACTATATACTTTTACAAACATTGGATGGTTGTAAAAGTGGATACAGCTTTAACAAGCTTCTTGAATTTGCTGATTCTCATAAAAAATTCTCACATACAGCAATTTTAAGCAAAGTACTAGAGATCAAAAATATTACAGATGATTTTGATACAAGAAAATCTTTAACAAGTAAGTATGGAAATAAAACAAGCATTGAAAATAATAATATTAGTGTAAAAAATGAAAAAGCCATATTACAGCTTGCTTTTGCACAGTGAATTGATAGCCCAAATAGCCAAAAAACCCTTACATATTATAAAAATGCAAAATCAGCCTGATATCTAGGAAGAGAAAATTTGGTAAGTTTTATTATTTCAAAGTCAATCTCATGATCACAAAGATCAATAAATAAAGAGAATAGAGCTCAAAAAAGTGATATTTTATATGAAAAAGCAAAAAAAATCCTAGGAACAAATAATGACTGAAGTCTAAATAAATCTATTCGTTATAATTTTAAACCATATATTTTAGCTCATGAAGCATGAGAACACTGAGAAGTTCAAGCATCTGCAAAAGAACTTACATCTATATTATGAAAAAATGAGTGGAGTAATAATACATTTTCCTCAATTCTAGATTACTTTAAAAAATACAAGAGTTTTGACTTATCAAAACCTTTAAGTGAAAGTGACTTAAAAATATACTGAACACTAGAAAAAGTAATTGTATCTATACTCCCTGAATGAAGTCCGAAAGGATCTGCTCAAAACATTATTAAGCATTTAAAGAAGATCACAACTAAAAGTACTGCAGAAAAGCTACTTGAATCTCAAAACAAGGAAGAAATTGACTTACATGCAGATATTTTAAATGCATTAAATAATAACATTACTAAGTGAAATATTGAATGAATTTCTAAATATCTTTGAAAAGATAATGAAAAAATAGAATGAGCAAAAGACATTCTGGCAGAAAACAAAGCATTAAAGGATAAACTAATATCTTTAGTAAAAAGTAATGATTCCCCTGAAGCTCAAAAACTCATTGACTTATTAGATCTATGAGGTGACCTGAATCCTACTGAATTAAAAGTGGCAAACAATGCAGTCGATAGTAGTGAGTCAGTTGACCAAAAAGTCAGTACAGATGTAACTGCTTTTCTTGAATCTGTTACTCATCCAGATAAAATATCTGTAGAAAAAAACATGCTACTTAATGCTATTAATAGTACAGTAAAGAATGTTAATCCTGATGACCCATTACATGAAGTTACAAATTATATAACTGATCTAGAAGAAAGACTCTGAGTTGATGTAAAGTGAGAACTTTATAACACATTAATTGATTCCATTAATGTCAAACTATCAAGTAATGAAGCTCTTGCTGCAATAAGGCAAAAAGCTGCTGCAAGAAAAGAGAAAGAAAATAGAGAGTCAATAGCTAACCCTAATCTAAACCCTGCTGAAGCAGCATCATTAGAACAAGAAAATAAAACATTACAAGATCATCAGGAAGATGCTCAAAAATCATCTAATAGATTAAGCAATGCCTTAACAATGACTGATGCTACATGGCAAACTTATTCTGATGCTCATGAGAAATGAGAAAAAGTAGATCCAGAACTTATCAAAAAAATACAACAATCTGAACCAGTAAAGAAAAAATTAGCTCAAAGACAAAGGTTTTCAGAAAGAAATATTGCTTTAATTAGACAATGAAAATGAGTTCAAGCTGCATCAGATAACTTTGCTTTAGCTGCAACAAAGCACAGTAAGATGTTGCA
>CALDZW010000121.1 GCA_937944175.1 uncultured Candidatus Altimarinota bacterium | reverse complement strand
CCCCATTCATATGGGATAATATTTTGTGAATGCAGACAAAAAAAGAATATACACTAAAGGCGTATTTTATAGCAGGGAAAATTAAAAATTTACCTGGTGATAAAATTGGAGTGATGATGCCAGCTATATCGTGAGCCAGCTTGTTGGTTATGGCTATCTATCTTGCTTGAAAAACTCCAGTGATGTTTAATTGGACCCTTGGGAAAGATTGATTTGATCACTGTGTAAAATTTTCTTGAGTAGAATCAATAGTAACTGTGGGAACATTTTATGAACGTGTAAAAAATGATTTTTTAGAAAAACATAATAACAAAGGAATGTTTCTCTTTTTAGAAGAAATGCTGAAAAATTGAAGTATACTTGAGAAAGGATGTGCTTTTGTGAAAAGTTTATATATGCCAATTTCAGGGCAGACACATAGGTCTGCCCCTACAAAAGAAAATGTAGGGGTGAACCTAGGTGTTCACCCAGATAATAATACTGCCGTAATTCTCTTTACTTCATGATCAGAATCGCTTCCTAAAGCTGTACCTCTGACTCATAAAAATATTATAGAAGATATTACTGGAGCTCTTGAGATCTTTACACTCTGAAAAGAGGATGTATTACTTGGTTTTTTACCACCCTTTCATAGCTTTGGCTTTACAGTAAATACTATTATGCCACTGATTAAATGAATTAGAGTGGGGTACACTCCAGATCCAAATGATGCTATGAGTATTCTTCAGATTATCAAACATACACGAACTACAGCAATAACAGCTACTCCAACATTTTTAAAAATGATTATGAGCTTAGCTTCTCGAGAGGATTTAAAAACTCTTAAATACGCAGTAGTATGAGCAGAAAAATGCCCAGATAGTGTGTTTAAAAAATTTGCAGAACTGTGTCCTGATGCAAAAATCTTAGAGTGATATGGTATTACAGAATGCTCACCAGCAGTTTCTCTTAATCCTATTGATAATAGTAAACCAGGGACAGTAGGAAAAGTTATTTCTTGTCTTGATTGTAAGATTATAGATATTGATACAAGTAAAGAATGCAAAACATGAGGTCAGTGAATGATTTATCTTTCATGAGAAAGTATATTTACCTGATATTTAGATAAGACCATTGAGAGTCCTTTTGAAGAGATAGACTGAAAACAATATTATAAAACGGGTGATCTTTGATTTTTAGATGCAGATTGATTTCTCAGCATTACTTGAAGGCTAAAAAGATTTGTGAAAATTGCTTGAGAAATGATGAGTTTACCATTTGTTGAATGAGTGCTTACTAAAAAATACAACACCTGAGATGAGCTTGAAATAGCTCTTGAAGCAGTTGAAAAAGATGGAGAAGCAGAATTTGTATTATTCAGTATCAAAGAAATTGATCTTACACAAGTGAATACGTATATGAGAGAAAATTGAGTTCCAAACCTTGTAAAAATTTCAAGAATAGAGCTAATTGGTGAAATTCCAGTACTTGGAACAGGGAAGACAGATTATAAAGCACTGAAAAAGATGATATAAAAAAATAATTTTTTTGAATCATATTTGCAGAAATTGATTGAAAATGATATTATGAATATGGATTTATAATTACATAAAGACTAAAAAAATATTTACATATAAACAAAAATAAAAATGAAATTTATTGAAAACACAACAGCTCTTTGCCAAGAATGTGGAGCTGACAAAATTTGTAAAGCACATATAGTAGAAAAAGAGGGGGAGGAGTTTCTAAGAACATTTTGTAAACAATGCTGAGATAGCTTTATTAAAATTGTAGATAAAGATAAGGAAACAGCAAAAAAAGAGAATAGGATTATGAAAATGCTCAGAAAAAAAGTATACAAAAATGTAAGTATTCTTGGAATAATTGGAACACTAGTATTCACACTATTGATGGCATTTATTGGATTAAAATTTTTTAGAATGACATGATCTTTAGATGAAATTTTTGTAATAGTATCAAGTATTCTCATATCACTTCTTTGGGCTTGGGGAACATTTAGGATTCTCACATGTAGCTGTGATTGAGAAAAATAAGAATTAGTTTTTTCTAAAGTAATCAACATTTTTTCACAACAAAAAAGCAGTCCTTTTGAATTAGGACTGTTTTTTTGTATACTAATTTTAATATGTAGATACTATATAATAATAGTTTTTTATACCCATAGTATATGAAAAAAAGTTGAAGTTAAGGAATGTAATTTATAGAATAAAAACCATTATTGAGAAAAAGATATTGGATTTTTTAGAATAAAATAATCTTTAATTTTTATATATTTTTATTATACTGAACAATATAAAATTAATAACAGTTATTTCTTAAATATACATAGTGTGAAAAGTATTCAAAGGAGGGGATGTGCTTTTACTTTGGTAGAGCTTATAGTAGTTATTACTATTTTAGCAATTTTGTGAACTATTTCACTTATAGCACTTCAAAGTTATGCTAAATATTCAAGGGATGTTGTAAGAACATCAGACATGTGAGCGATATCAAGAGCTATTTCAATTAAAATTGTACAATGAGGATATGCACCAAAACCAGATAATCCAGTTGAGATTACTTCAAGTGGAACACTTGTTATGTATCAATGAACATTTGCACAAGCAATGTGAGAAAGATATGGAGTAAGCTGAAGTCTAAAGGATCCATTAGATAACAAAAATTATACATATACTACTGATAAAAATTTATTAAAACACGAGTTAGGAGGTTTTTTAGAATGAGACGTAGCATATAATGATACTATTGTTCCACAGACTTACGCATTTGAATGAAGAAGAGTAATTACCAAAGGGGATAAACTAGGAATATTTTATAATACTGATGATGTTCCTATTCAAGAGCTTTTTTTGTCATGAAATACTCTTGATATAGTTAAGACTAACGATGTGTATCGAGTGTATTTTGATAACAATGATGTGATTGAAGGGACATGAACAGTGCTCTATGAAGTAAATCCAAGAGGGGATTGTACAAGATTGTTTGAGCTTGCCAATTGATCGCTAGGGAGTTGAGAATATAATGTGATTAATCCATATTGAGAAAATCTGAAAGTATTTTGTGATATTCGTTTGCAAGACCAGACTTTTTATAGAACCATAGTAGATGGTGATATGGAAAATAGGTATTCAGAAAATTGGGATGCCTATACTAAGGTTACAGGAGATTCACGTAGTGGAGACTACTCCTTGAAATTTCCTTGATGAGTACATCCAACAAAAGAATCAAAAAATTATACCTATGTATTGCCTGGAGAGTCATATGTGTTAGAGTGATATTTTAAGTCAGTGTGATCAATAAAATCAAGAATTTATTATGGCTTCAAGGAATATGATAAGGATTTTAAGCTGATATTAAATAATCATGTAAATGCAAAACCATGAACTGAAACAACACTAAATAGTCCTGTATCACCAAATGATACTGAAATTCATTTTGATTGTGATGATGCACTATTTGCTAAGTGGAATTCATATCTGGTGTATCATTCCCGAATTGCTTTTGATGTAGATGACTCTTGAGCATATAATGATCTTCCAAATAGAAACCAGTCATGAGCTATTAGTAATAGTAGCTATAGAGATTTAACAGGACTCCTTGTAAAAAATTGAAATGTATGCACATTAAAAAACCATCCTAGTGTTTGAAGAAAAGCATGAGTATCATATCCAGCATGAACAAAAATACGTTTTCATAGTAGTGGAGGAACATATAATTATAGAGCTGCATCAAGCAAGTATGTTCCATATGATTGGACTAGGTATGCATGAGAAGTAAAATGAATTTCTCAATATGGAACAAATCCTAATTACTTCAGAAGGGGAACAAAGTTTATAAAGATATTGCTTTTGACTAACTATCAGCAAGATGCGACAGCTCAATTATTAATTGATGATATGGAATTAGTTGAAGAATAAAGGCATATTAAATGAAGATAGATATACCTTGTATTGTGAAACACAAACGATTTTTCTTGCTTTTCTTAAATTATTATTACTATTTAGACAAGGAGAAATTATTTTTTGAAAAAAGACATATGATAAATAAACTAAGTATACTGATATTAATAACTTTTTCTTTACTAATATCATCTTGTTGAGAAGAAAAAGAAAAAAGTACTGATATAGTTTCACACCCAGAGATAAAAGAAATTATTAAAGATAATTTATCAGAGGATGAAGAAGTAGAAGAACCACAAGCAGAAGAACCAAAAAATGAAATAGATGAAACTATTGATGATGAAGCACTTATTAATGCACTCCTTGAATCACTTCTTGAAGAAACGGCTGATATTACTGATTGAGGACTTGAAACACAGTAATATTTTTATGAAATACACATGGACATAGCCACAATAATTTCGAACAATCTTAAAACAGGAGAGCATACTTCTCCTGTTTTATTTGTATGACAAAATTTAGAAATGGTAAATGCATCTGCTGCATCATTAGCAAAAGAGATTTGTTCTCAACATGATGTTCCTCATGCTGCATTCTCAACATGTATTGATAATGGAGATACATTAAAAATATGACAAATTAAGGAATTCTTTAAAAAATCAGAACTTTCAAGTCCATATACATTTCAAATATTTTTGCTAGAAAATATATCAAGAATGACTCTTTCAGCAGCAAACTCATGTCTCAAATTATTCGAAGAACCATGAGTGCAAAATATTATTTTTCTCACTAATGTGTCAGAATCTCAAATTCTTGATACTATTATTTCACGAGTTCAAATCTCATATATTGAATGAAAAATGAGTTCATGAAAAAGTGATTTTTACTTTGGGCTTATTCATCAATATAGACTAAGAAAAGATCCAGAAATATTTGCATACTTTTTTAGGAATAAGTTAGAAAAATCAGATTATCTAGATTTTTTACATAATATTATTCAATATGCTCAAGAATATTCAGTGTATATCCATCTGCTTGAAGATCTGCATGAAGATATAGGAGTGATTCAAGCAAATAATGTTAATGCTAAGTGAGTGGTGGATTCATATTTATTTAAGCTCTAATATGTGTAATAATAAAGCTTTTACATTAGTAGAATTGCTTGTTGGGATATCACTCTCAATGCTTCTTATGATGTCAGTATGAATTTTTGTTTCTACATGAATGTCTAATATTAAGCTGCAAACTGATGTTTTAAATGATGCAACTGATATTACTGCTTGATATAACGTTATTCAACAACTTATTTCTTCAAGCGAATGACTTATATGGTCATGATGAGCTGCTTCATCATGAGTACTTTTGAAGATCAATCCAGAATATGATAATGGCACATATGCTTTCATTTGAACTAGGTCTCAAAATAAAGCCTATTGTAGTACCTGAGAAACGCTAGATTTTGATCATATGTACTCAAGTACTTTTGTACCATATGAAGAAATAGGAGAAGATATAAATTTGGATTTTTCACTGACTCAGACAAGTAGCATTGTTACTATTGCATCAACAGATTATAGATCAGATATTAGCCAGCACTGAATATTTCAATATAACTGAACTACTTGGGATAGAATTATTTGAAATGAAATCTTTGGGAATAAGTTAACCCAATGAGACTCTTGAGACAGCGTATATCTCAACTCACCAACATGACTCATAGAAGTTGATGGAAAACTGGTTTTTAGTGATACATTGAATAATAGAATATTATATTACTCTGGATCACAGGTCTACACACTCCTTGATGAACGTGATGGTTTGGATGAACCAACAGGTTTAGCATATGATGCAACAAACAAAACATTATTTATTGCAAATTCATGAGCCTGAGAAATACTGCTTCTTTCTTCTGAGTCTCATTCAACTAATCCTCCACTTGAGATAGAATTTACGCCAGAGAATGATTTTCAAGCGAATAATTTTAATATTTCTATTCATACATGAGCCATTAATCTTACGTGACCTACTACTATATGAGACTTTACTTTTGTATCTACTCCATGAATTAATAGCTCAACAGATATATCTCAGGTCTCATTAAATGCACTTGATTATGTTTTCAGTACTTGATTAGAACCTGAATCTATTCAATCATCTTGTGTATCATGAGAAGAATGAAAAATTATTACTGAATCAAGTAGTATTATTCAATGCTCAACTACTCAAACATGAACATGAAGAGTTGTAAATGGATCACTTAAGAGTTTTATTAATTCAACTCCGTACTGAATTATAGTAAATAATATTACTCCAAATTTTTCAAGTAATCAAAGCTACTATATAGAACTAACTATGAGAGATAATGATGCTATTGAATACAAAAAAATATTTCCATATTTTACTCAATGAGATGATGATATTTTTACTAAAGATGAT
>CALDZW010000120.1 GCA_937944175.1 uncultured Candidatus Altimarinota bacterium | reverse complement strand
AACTTTTTCAAGAATTTGTTTTTCAATTATAATTTTCATCCAGCTACTATACGTATTTGGACTTTTTATTATTTCTTTTTTTAGATCTGGAATACTTATCCATTTGTAGTTCATTACTTCTTCTGAATTACATTGAACTGTATCTCAACTATCCATTCAAAAAATTATGTAATCGTACTCATGTTCTGTAAGACCATTAGAAAATACAGACTTATATATTATGTGATCTATGTCTGAAAGATTTTTTGCTGTAATTCATACCTCTTCATTAAGTCTTCTTTTTGAGGCTTGAAGGTTATTTTCTCAAATTCTTTGATGAGAACATACTGTATTTGTCCAAATTCAAGGATTATGATATTTACACATTGCACGCTGTTGGAGTAATAACTCTTTTTTATCATTGAATATAAAAACTGAAAAAGCACGATGTAGGAGTCATTTTTTATGAGCTTCTAGTTTTTCCATTGTTCAAATCTCTTGATCATCTATATCAACAAGAATAACTTCTTCCATAATGTTTGTGTTATAATTTAGTAATTGTAATTTTATTTATTATTTCTATAATCTCAATATAATAATAAATAGATGTAAAAATAACAATCCTAGAATTATGAAAATTGATTATTTAGGTCATTCTGAAATGATTATAAGACTTGAAAATAATAAATGAAATGAAGTGTCAATTATGAGTGATAGCTGGTTATCATCATATTGTGTGTGAGATCTTATGGGGAGAAATCCTTATTTTACACTTGATTATACAAAGCTTGAGTGATTAGATGCTATATTTTTAAGTCATGCACATACTGATCATATAGATCCATATACGCTTATTGATATATATAAGAATCTTCAGAATAAGCCACAGCTTATTATTTCAGAAACAATTATATATTTAGAACCACTTTTTAGAAAATATTTACCTAAAGTTGATATAATTACACTCTATAATAAAAACTCTATTCAGGTTGAGTGAATTACTCTTGAAGGGTTTGTTTTTGAACATGAAAATGTTTCTAATGAAGATGATGTCATGTGACTCTTCATATCAAATAATACAGAGATTATCTTTACAGAGGTTGATGTAGTTCCTTGAGAAAATGTATATAATCATGAGTATTTATATGAAAAATTTACTCAAAACAACTATGATTCAGTTGTGTATTTAGCAACTAGAAATGAATTAGAATGAAATATGAAGATTTTTGATATCCCTAATAAACAAGAAAGACTAACTTTTGGAAAAGAATATATAATGTCTAGAAGAGAAGAAATGGAATATGATTATATGAAACATGCTCATAATTATGTTGAGTATCCAGATATTACCAGTCTTCCCTCTTTTATAAGAATATATTTATGACAAGGACTTGTATATCCTCCTCAACTTGATAGTGATTTTTTACAACTTTCATTATTGAGTCTTGAGGATAATGTAAGACTTGATAGATGATTTGCATCTAGGTATTGAAAGAGCTTTTCAATTGATTGCCTAAAACCATTACAAACCACAGAAATTGTATATTGAAATGTTGCTTCTAGGACTTCAACAGATATTTATATAGAATCGGATTATATTCAAAAAGAAAAAAATATAGATTTTTTCAAACAAAGAAAACTCTATATAACACCATTAAATTACAGATGAACAAAATTAGTGTACAGTAAAAAAGTAGAATTTTCAAGAAAAAATAACTTACATATTTGAGAAATTCATAGTATTTTAAATACAAAATTTCTAAACTATTGGTTTTGAAATAGTGAACTCAATTTAAAAAATAGTATTCTCTCTCTCCCTAATAAAGAGTATATTATTTCTTGTAAAATTGTTGAAGGTTCAAAATATAAGGAAGTATTTTTTGTATACAATTTTTCTCAAACAGGCTTCATTTTGCAAACAGAAAAAAATAATCTCAAAAAAAATCATCAAATTTCAGAAGAATACTGGATTGATGACCTTATAGATTTTCTAGAATGAAGACAAGAACTCTACTCTAATTTTTTCCATACTCTAGATCCTAATATGACTTACAGACTCTGGACTGTGCTCTGAGCTAATTTTATCAATAATGATATTGTATACAAAAAATACGAATATCATTTCAAACTTGCCTCTGAATGAAAGACAAGTGAAGATTTTGTAAAGAAGTATTATACTTAGCTCCCCTGCTTTACAGTCATAATATATGCATTAGTAGTTTCTATACTACATCATTGCTTTTTAAATTCTTCTTGTTTCAAAGGATTGTGTATGAGGTGTACACAGTATTCAATATTCTCAGGAACACTATCTTGGTATACAAAATAGTTTTGTTCAGGGATATTATAGAGAAGTGAGATGAATATAATTAGGTTCATTGTTCTTGTTAATTACAATAAAACTATTATATTTATATGTAACATATAAGCAATAAAAACTCACAATGAAATGTATAATTTGTATAGTATTGTTAATAATTTTTTCTCTTGAAAGCAGCTTTGCCTTGACTTCTATATCCCAAAGAGTAAGTAAAAAGGTAGATTCTAGACTGAGTCTAGATGTAGACAAAATGTATTTTAAAGGGGCAGGAACATATGAGAATGATATTGAATACCGGAAGCAATATTTGCCTGATACAAGTGTGGTGTATGATGAGTATCTAGTTTCTCCAAATAATTGATTAGTGATTCCTATTTTGGAAACTGAGGAAGATTTTGTATTTGAGGATTTATTAATGAATGGGCTAGAGATAGATTTTAATAAGTATTTGCAAAATGGAAGTGTGAAATTTACCAAGGATGCTGAATATTGAGCTTTTGGTAATGTGAGTGTGTTTGGTCATTCTTCTTATTGGAAAAATGATGAATGAAAGTATAAAACACATTTTCAAAAAATTATTGAACTTGATAAGTGAGAGCAAATATGGATTTATAAAAAACTCTCTGATGGAAATTATAAAAGATTTGTATATACTACTTCCCTTCATTATGACACAAAGCCTGAAAATATAGGTATCTTAGAAAATAAACGTTGAGAGAAAAAACTCACACTATTTACCTGTACGCCAATTGGTTCAATTACCTGAAGATGGATAGTAGAAGCACTCTATGATGAGAATACACCACGTCATAATTTATCAGAAAATGATGCTCGCTTGATTAAAAAGTTGGTTGATCACATAGGAAAAAAGAAAAAACCTAAAGAGTATATCTTAAGGTTATTAAAAAAACTACCATCAGTAAAACAGAGGCTTGTTGCTATTCCCTCTTCAAAAAGTGTGGAAAG
>CALDZW010000119.1 GCA_937944175.1 uncultured Candidatus Altimarinota bacterium | reverse complement strand
CCATAAACTTCTCATGGTCATCTCAATTCCAAATCAATTTCAGAAAGCTCAAATCAATTATTAGTCCTCTCCATAGCCTTAAGTCTATCCGTTTTATTTCACTTACTAGGAAAAAGATAGCAATAACTTTGATATTGCCCCCTTCATACCCTTCACCTAATTTGATGAAGTTGAGAAAGTCAGAATCGTTCTGCTCATTCAATACAAATAATACTAGCATTAGGAATATCAATTCATACCTCTATTACTGAAGTTGCTGAAAGTATTTGTATATTATTTTCCTTGAATTCAGCCATGATCTCATCTTTTTCTTTAGGCTTCATTTTCCCATGAATCAGTCCTACTGTAAAACCATCAAATACTGCTTCTAAAGTTTCAAAAGTATTTATGGCATTAGCAAGATCAATTTTTTCTGACTCTTCAACTAGTGGAGACACCCAAAAAATCTGTCTTCACTTCTCAAGCTCACTTCTAATAAAGAGTTCAACTTGATGTCTTGCCTCATCACCAGTAGCTATCTTGGTAAATATATCTTTTCTTCATTTTGGGTATTCATTAATTACTGATAGATCCTGATCTCAATAAAGTGTCAAAGCTAAAGTTCTTGGGATAGGTGTTGCTGTCATATTTAAACTATGTGGTATTATTCCACTTCGATTCCCAAGTCATTGTTCTAGCACTTCTCTTTGTTTTACTCAAAACCTATGCTGTTCATCAATGATGACCAATCATAAATTAGCAAATAATACATCCTCTTGAACCAAAGCATGAGTTCCAATAATCACATCTATATTTCCTGAAACAAGTTTTTGTTTTATTTCTTTTTTTTGCTTAGTTGTTGTAGCTCACACTAAGAGTTCTGTACTGATTCAATATTCAAACAACATTGTTTGCATAGAGAGAAAGTGCTGAGTTGCTAATATTGCTGTTGGTGCCATAATTGCTACTTGAATTGCTTCTCAGCTCTCTCTTGTCTCAAGGATTCCATGAATGATTGCCACTAAGCTTACAACTGTTTTCCCAGTTCAAACATCTCATTCTAAGAGTCTCTGCATAGAGTGAGTTTTTTCCATATCTTTCAACACTTGGAAGAGTGCAATTTTTTGATGATTGGTGAGTTCAAAAGGAAGATTTTCAAGTATTTTTCTTACAGTATCTGCATTCAGTGAGATTGATCTACTCTTTCCCTCAGTATCTTTAAAAGTCTGATATTTAGAAGAGATAGCTTTATAATTTATCTCATAGAGTTCCTCATATCAAAGTCTGTATTGAGCTTCCGAGATTTCATTCTTATTCTTTGGAAAATGTATTTTGTATAATGCCTCAGCCTTAGAAATAAAGCTATATTGAGAAATGATATGATCTGGGAGAATCTCTGCATAATTTTCTTGAGTGATATATTTTTTCAGAAGTTCAATTTTTCATACTATCCATTTGCTGGGAATATAATTAAGCTCTGGATACACAGGAACTATATCTCCTGCAATTTTCTGAAGATCTGATTCAACTTCTGCTGACTGAAATGTTACCTTTCAAAAAGCATATTTCACTTTTCCTGTCACTAATACCTTTTTTTGTACTGATCTTTGCAATTGACTTGCTAGATACTTTCTATTAAACCATACTGCTTCTGCTAGAAAACCATTCTTATCCTCTAGTATTGCCTTAGTGAGAAGCTTATTATTAGCAGTTTTTGTAGTTGAAATAGTGTTGAGTGTAACAAGAATAGTATTTTTTTCTTGAACATTTATCAGAGAAAAACTATCAAGAACACTAGTTCTGTCATCGTATTCTCTTGGGTAATGATTAATGAGATCTCAAATAGTTGCTATACCTGCTTTTTTCAAGCCTGTAATATAGTTATCCGTAGTTCTAAGAAGAGATTTAGTAAGAGGTGTTGAGAGCATTGTTGAAGTTTGCAAATATTTTATTACACATATAATAGCAAAAACTCTATTTTAAACAACCAGATATGAAAGATTTATTTAAAAAATACTCTCTTGAGTTAGAAGATTCAGAAATCGTACTCTTTGAAAACTTTCTAAAAATCTTTAAAGAAAAAAATGCTCAGATTAATCTCTCAGCTATCAGAGAGGATGAAGCTATCATTGAAAAGCATTTTATTGATTCCATAATGCTGAATGCCTTTCTTGATTTCACAGAATCTTCTGATAACAATATTTCTGTTCTTGACCTTGGTACTGGCTGATGATTTCCTCTCATCCCTCTTGCAATAATTAACCCTAAAGTTCAATTCACTGGACTTGATTCTGTATGAAAGAAACTCGCTGCCATAGAAGATTTTTCAAAAAAACTCTGACTCACAAATATCACTACCCTAAATTGAAGAGCAGAAGAGGTATGACAACAGCCTCAATACAGAGAAGAATTTGATTTTGTGGTTTCAAGAGCTACGGCTTTTCTCCCTGTATTACTAGAATATACTATTCCTTTACTCAAAACAGAAGGGATCTTTATTGCTTATAAGCTTGAAGATAAAGAAGAACTCAAGGCCTCAAAGAAAGCACTTTCAAGACTCTCAGCCAAAATACTTAAAGTGAAAAACTATACAATAGACTGACAAAAGAGAACACTCCTATTTATTCAAAAACTTCACCCAACTCATAAAAAGTATCCAAGAAAGGTCTGAGTGCCACTTCAAAGACCATTATAATTATCTCTGTCTGCCTTTCAGGCATTTTTCCCTTTAGCCAAAGGGAAAGAAATAATGTTTGTTTTCATAAGAATTATTACAACAATCAATCTTTACCCTGTCAATCTAAAAATTAAGATTGGCTTTTTTTATTGCGAATTTTTTGTATAGTAGAGTTAAGTATTTATGATGTTATTCTTTGACTAATAGTTCTATGCAGAG
>CALDZW010000118.1 GCA_937944175.1 uncultured Candidatus Altimarinota bacterium | reverse complement strand
TTTTCAAAAAATGGCGGACTTGACGAGATTCGAACTCGCGACCTCCCGCGTGACAGGCGGGCGCTCTAACCAACTGAGCTACAAATCCATTTTCAACAATACAACTTTTGCTTCTTCAATATATCAAAGCGAGGGAATTATATAAAATTTTAGAAGTGCGTCAAACTTTTTATATGTTTTTCCCTCTTAGTGATTTTATTGCATAATAATAGTATTCTTCTTATAAGAAAAAAGGAATCTTTGTATCATTAAATTTTAGCTTCATAAAATATGACTGCTTCAACTCTTCAAGGTCTTGAATGGCAATTTTTCACAAATACAATTCTTTAAGATCTCCTCCATTATGAACAAAATCTTCCACCTTCTTTAATCAATTCAAATACACAACATCTTTCATAAAAATTCACTCTTCTGAAACATCCCTCATTCATCGCTTCAAACGAAGAATTTTTTTAAATGTTTCATCCAATCTATATGAAGTCATGTCCATCATTTCTTCAACAAGCTGTGAATAAGAATGATTGAGAGCAAAATCAACCAAATGATATCAATTTAATATTCAATAATATTTTCTATCAAATGTATTAAGAAATCTATTCTGATTATACACAGCTATTCACTCATCAATCTCTAAATATCATCATGTTCCATGTCAAAAAATACTATAATCCATTTTTTTTCAATTCAACTTTCTCAAATAATGTCCTTCAATTTCATGAGCTACTATGCTTCTCATCTCTTTTTTTCCAACCGAAGATCCTTCACGAAAAAATAATGTATCTCAACTCATAACAAATCTTGCCGTTTTATTTGCTACTTTTAGTATAATATTAATACCATAAATATGATTGAATTTTTTTACATAATCACGTACTTGATCCACATTAAGGAATTCATCTTCCTCTTTTATCTCAGGCTTATTTATCAATGCTTCTTCACAAAATAGTTTATTCTCTTCTGTGATGTTACCAAAAATCTTCTTTGAATATTTTGTTTGTCATTTTCAATCATTTGATTCAAATGCTTGTAGATACTTGATTTTATTAAGTGTTTCTTCTTTCTTTCTTTTATAAATTCAAGATAAAGGGATTTCTGGAATTTCTAATCATTCTATTTCTTTTTTATAATCTTTTAATGGAATACTTACATCATTATAAGTAAAAACAATACTATGCTCTCATTTAGATTCAATAAACTTTTTCTTCTGATCCAATGAGTTTGTCGGAGTGATATTTTTAAGTATCAATAATTTCTTATCAATTCAAATGAGTTTTTTATCTATTTTTTTTAGCTGTAATTCATAATTCTTTTTTACTGCTATATTTGTACTTTTATTATATTCTTTATCTTCTGCTATAGGTAACTCTCATTTCTTATATTTAAAAGGATCAATCAAAAATCATTTTAAACTATTCATTCACAGAATCATATTTACACTCCCAAGGTCTTTGATGGTAAATTTAATACGTTTCTTTTCTCCCATCATTTCTATATCTAGAAATAGTGATGACTTCTCAATATCTTTTTTATCAATTTTTAATACATTTTTCACAAAATCTTCATCAATAATACTTGTTGGTCTTCCTGAACGAATTTCTGTCAAATAAGTATGGGTTTTTTTGTTATGTATAATTGAAATATATTCTTTTGATCAGAGTACCTTCTTTCATGAAAGATTTCTAATTTTTTCTTCTATATCTCATGAAAATAAATCCCTTCATAAGCGTACTCCCTTTTCAACTGAATTAATGTAAATCCCCTCTACTCTTTCAAGTCTATCTTTCAAACGTGCCATATTGGCAATCTGTATTGCAATTCATGGCCTGATATTAATCTCTAAAAGCAGTGGTCCCTCCTTATGATCCATTACAATATCACATCCTAAATATCATATATTAGTCTCTTTTTGAACACGTACTGACATTTCAAGCATTTTATCCCAGTCAGGCAAAACAAGACCTCGCACATCGCCAACTCAGGGAACTGATTTTACTATCTTGGAATGCTGAGTTATATATGTAAGCTTCCCTGTTCATATATCAATTCCTGCAGCACATGCTCATCAATGAATATTTGCCTTTCAATCTGATTCTTTTGTAGGAATTCTGAGCATTGCCATAATAGGCACCATATTAAAAACAATAATCCTTACATCTGGTAGTCAGAAAGTACCAAGAACTTGCACCTCATTAGTGATAACAATCTTTTTTTCAATCAAAGCCCTATCCCTTGATCAGGATAAAGAGAAAAAACCGTCTAATACATTCAGGAGGTGGATCTTCATTTGTTCTGGAGAATATATATCACCTGTATTTGCAACAAAGTTCCCTGATGCATCAACTTCATCTACAACTATGATTCATTTTCATCCGAATCAGTTATTTGGTTTCACCACAAAAGGAGGATCAAGCTCCATAACTCTCTCAAGAGTAACTTGGTCATGATTTTTTAAAATAGCCAAAGTCTTTGGAACAGGAACACCTCTTGATTTTAAGAACTCTTTAGTTTTTAACTTAGAATCTGCAAGTTTACGAGCCATCTTAGAATTGAACCCCTTTATATATTTAAGATTTCTAGCATTTTGTCATAAAAGACCATATGTTTTAAAAAACATGTCTCATTGTAATTATTAATAAATTCTCCTCTTTAATGTATAAATGTATATTTTACAGCCTTTTTACTGTTTCAAATATTTCCTTGAAGAGATTAATCAACTTATACCTCCAATAAAAATGAATACAAGTAATTCAAGCAAGAAAATCATTGATGACTGATTTCCTAGAAGAAAACTTAAACTATATTCTCAAGGGAAAATTAAATTAGAATTCTTTAGCAATGCAAAAAACAGTAATAGGCTTAAAGCAAATGATACTGCTGAATACACTATTCCCTGAATACTAAATGGGCCATAAATAAAAAACTTACTTCATCATACTAGCCTTGTAATATGAATTTCATCTCTATAGTAGTAAATAAAATTTCATATAATTGAATAAATGATTATAGCAATAGAGAAAATAAATATAGCAATTATTATATACAAGACTCACTGAAGTGTAGTTAACACTGATATCACCTGCATAATATTATCATATTGAGCCGTATAGTTTGCAAAATGTTCTTCTCTATCACGTATATCCTCAGTACTTCAAGTTGCTGTAGGATCAGCTTCCTCCAATACAAATATCTTCTTTTCTATTTCATCATTGAGACTATTATAATCTTTAATATCAATGTTTGACAATTCTATTGTAGCAGGAAGAGGGTTTGTTCTCTCAAGAATCTGCACAAGTTTTGGATCTTTTTTTCTAATATCTTCAAGCACATCATCTTTGTCCTTATACAAAATCTCAATATCTGGAGAAACCTTTGCAATACCATTCATCATATCAATAACCTCTTTATCATTTTTGTTGTACTCATCATTGAGATACAGTGCAATAGTAAGTTTCTCATTCACTCAATCAATCAACTTAAAACTGATATTATGCATAACAAACAACACATTAATGAAAAACATTAATAGTGTCAGAACCAGTACAGATGATATACTCAGAAATGTATTTCTAAATATGTTCTTTACAGCATATTTACAAATTCTTGAAATCATTATTTTTTTCTTACATAATAATGATCTAATTAACCCTTTCTGTCCTTTGGACATCTTTCCCTTAAGACTAATGGAAAGAATTAAGGATGGTAAATCAAATACTTCAAAATAGTAGTTTATTTTTTTTATTTTGCAAATTTTAGTCAAAAA
>CALDZW010000117.1 GCA_937944175.1 uncultured Candidatus Altimarinota bacterium | reverse complement strand
CATGGTTCAGATAAGAACAATTGCCTTGTTATAATATTGTTTATAACAAAAAAATCCAGCAATTACTAGAGCTAATAAAGATACAATAATGGTATCTCAGATGTCTGCTATGAGCATAAAAAATTGCTTTCAAGTTTCAGTGTAATTATTCTGAAAGAAATTATTTACATAATTATCAATTCATAAAAAATAATTATTTGTAACAAAACAGTAAGCAATTAGAAAAAAAACTACAACTAATAATCATTGAACGAAGTAGAGATTTTTACTATTATTCATAAGAAGTGAAAGTACTGAGTAAAGAAAAAGTGATTTTTAACAAAAAGATTGTGAAAACCATTATTTTTCACTATAATAAGAAATAGAATTTATACAAGAAAAGACCAAAACACTCATGAAAATCTGACTTGATTTACGCCTTCTAAAATCTGGTGATACGTATTCAACTTTTATAGCATTACTGCTTCAAAAGCTCATATCAATAGATAATATCAATAGTTATTGTCTTTATTTGAGTGCAAAAACAAAAGCTCAATTTCCGGAAAGTGTTCAGGTTGAGATGGTAAGTGAAGAACCATGAAGTATTGCTGAACAGCTCAAATTTAGCCACAAGCTTTCAAAAGATAAAAATGATCTCATGATCTTTTTCAATGAACAAAAACCACTAAGATATAAATGACCTTATTACCTTTTTGTAAAAGACTTAAAAGAAATTCATTATCAATCTGAAGAGACTGGGATAAGTAAACTTATGCAAGATTTCTTCCTTAATACATGACTTGAGAATGCCCAGAAAATCATCTGTTTTGAAAAACAAACACTTCATGACATCAATGAAAAACTGAATATTGTTGAAGATAAATTAGAAATTCTCTATCCTTTCTTTACAAAAGCCCAAACGTGAGAAGAAATTGCCCTATCTAATATTAAAGTGAAATATGGAATTAAATGAGATTTTTTTATATACTCATCTTGAAATGGAAACCACAAAAATCTCTCTAAATTAATAGATGTATTTAAGAAACTCACACTCAGAAAAAGAAATATTTCACTTGTTATCCTAGATCAAGCAGTGAGTGAAGATATTGAGATAAGGAAACAGGTAGTTGATTCAGAAATAACTGAATCTATATTTTTTGTGGGACAAACATCTCTTGATGAGAAAAAAGCATTTTATGATGAAGCCCAATGAACGCTCTTCCCATCTCTCTATGAGTCATTTCCCTTTTCTCTTACAGAAGCAATTAGCTACAACTCACCAATACTTGCTTCAAACATCAACCAAATCCAAGAAATCATGTGAGATTCTATTGCTTACTTCTCACCAGTGAGTACCATTGACATGGTTGAGGCTATTGAAAATTTTGTTTCTTATTCATGAAAGAAGAGAAACTATGATAAATTATTTGAAAGATATAACCCTCAAAATACTGCTGAAAAACTCATAGAGATATTTGATAAAATATAAACTCCTTGCAACTCACCCAAAGAAATATTGATATTTTAAAAATTATTGTAGACGAATACTTAGCTACATGAGAAGTTTTGTGATCAAAGCTTTTATTGAAAAAATATGACTTATGAGTCAGTTCTGCTACTGTCAGAAATGACATGGCAAAGCTTGAACAACTAGAGCTTGTGTACCAACCATATAATTCTGCAGGACGTCTTCCGACATCAAAATGACTCAGGGCATTTGTCAATTACCTTATGGACTCAACTCCTGAATTTTTCTTACAAGAAAAAAATGTGAGTGAGCAAAATGATTTCATTAAGCTCTCAGATTATATTCACTCAATATCACTAGACTTAGCAAAAAACACAAAAGAAATTGCCTTTTTTACTGTGCCTGAAAGACATATCCTTGAATATTCTTGATTCCCTATATTCTTAGAAAAAAACCATAAAATACTTTGAGATGATATCTATAATGTCATAAGAATGCTTGAGGATAAATTCAATTTCATGAATTTTGTAAGTAACTTTGAAACTCAAGATGGAATTAATGTATTTATTTGAGAGGAAAATTTTATCCCTTTTCTCAAAGATTATTCTATCATAGTTAAAAAAATAATTGTTGATTGAGAACAAGGATACATAGGAATTATCTGATGACTCAAAATGAATTATAGTTTTAATATCAGTGCTGTAAGAGGAATAATATAAAGAGAAAATTGTTTTCTTTTCTATAATTATAATCCCTCCCCCTGCGGGCACTCCCTTTAAGAAAGCGAGAAATATCTTTTTGAATAAAACTCTTGATGATAGAAAATAAAAAAATACATCTCTTCGAAGCATTTTCATGAATTGGAAGTCAGCATAAGGCACTTTCAAATCTTTGATATGATGTCCTATCTGTTTGAATCAGTGACTGGTATATTGATGCTATAATTGCCTATTGAATTGAGTACTTAAACATCAAGCCTAAAAAAATAAATAAAATAGAGACTATCAATTTTTTGAAAAATTATAGTTTGAGTCGTGATTCTAAAAAACCTCTCAAGAGTTTTGCTGGATATTCAGATGAGCAGCTCTCAATACTTGAACAAGTCATTAAAAAATTCTGAAATCTTGATATCAATTATATCAAATGAGAAGACTTAGTAGAAAAAGACATAGATCTTTTCACCTATTCTTTCCCCTGCCAAGATATTTCACAACAATGAAAGAGAGCGGGTTTTTCTAAGTGACAAAAATCTAGAAGTTGATTACTCTGGCAAGTAGAACGAATCTTACAAGAAATAAAAGTAATCAATCCTAAAAAACTTCCAAAATATCTTATGATGGAAAATGTAAAGGCACTCCTCAATAAAGAATTTGCTCCAGATTTAGCTGAATGGAAGCAAGAGCTTTCAAAGCTTTGATATTCTTCAACAGAAGCCTTCATTGTAAATGCCAGTGATGTATGATCTGCTCAGAATAGAAGCAGAGTCTTTATGATTTCCAAGATACAAGGCCCAACAAAAAAACCTCTTTCCTCAGTCCTTACTGCTTCTCAGAAGCAAGGAGGTAACATAACATTACCATCATTTCCAACCCAAAAAATTAACAAAAAAAATACTCTTTGAAGTATTCTTCAGAAAAATACTGAAAGAGAAAAATTCTCAACTGACAAAGATGTTGAAATTATCAAGCAACATTGAAGGTGAAATACATGAGTGAAAAAAGGATTCATTAAATGATATACAACATTTAATGCTGAATGTTATGTCTATTATAAAGACTGACTAGCTCCTACAATCACGGCTTCATGAGCTCAATCAAGAATCAAATACTTTTGAGATGATGGGAATATCTATTACCTCAATGCCCTTGAGCATTTCATTCTGCAAGGTTTTGATAAAAAATTCTATAATAAGCTAAAAAAACTTAACTTTAATGAGAATAAAATTAAGTTTTTAGCTGGAAATTCAATTAATGTACAAGTGTTGGAAAAGATATTTGGGTTTTATTTGAAATAATCAACTTATTTAAATAGATTCCTAATGGTTTCTTCTTCAGGTAACCAGGCATTTATTCCTGTATCATCATCTGTTCTTGAATCAAGATCAAATTTTCTCTTACTTTGTAAATCTCCTTTTAAATCATTTAAATATAACTGAACTGTCCTTTTTAAATTTCCTTCCTCTCAATCAATAGTGTTTAAATGTTTTTCAATAACTTCTAGTTTAGCAGCAATATTATTTTGATTTATTCAATCTTGATCTGCTTCATTCTCCATATATTCATCTCATTCTATATCATCATATAACTTTGATAAATCTATAAGTGCTTGTTTCATTTCTAGTAATTTATCTCCTGTTCATCAAGCTGAAGTAATTTTATTATTCAATTCATTTGCTCTTCAATTATACCCAACTGATAGTGTTTGTCAGTTAAAACTTTCTTTTGCCATAATATTTTTATTAATTATTAACTATAATGTAAATAAAGCTTAACATATGTCTACACATTTTGCAAAAATTTTATGCATTTTTATTAAAATCA
The DNA here is from genome assembly GCA_937944175.1 of uncultured Candidatus Altimarinota bacterium. Taxonomy (GTDB): domain Bacteria; phylum Patescibacteriota; class Gracilibacteria; order BD1-5; family UBA6164; genus CALLPO01. Next base: position 1,175 of record CALDZW010000117.1, on the reverse strand, counting down.
GTATTCTACAGTAAAATTTATTGAATACCCTCGCTTTCTCAAAGGTATTACTGTAGGAAGAAGGATTAGTATCTCAAGTACATCTAATTTTTGAAATATTACAACCTAAGTACACCTAACAAAAAATCTTATGTCAAAACACATCCTCATAGTCTGAAATATCACTGAGTGAGTAGAAATTCAAAACTCTGCAAGTTCATGACAAAAAAATACTTCTCACCTTACAAAAGATAATGCTCTGTATATTGATGTGCTTGATTATTGGACAAACCTTGTGAAAATATTTTTTTCTATTCCATCCAAAGAATATGACTGACTGTGAGTTGATCTCATTTATGAAAGTACTATAGATCAAACAAAAAAGTTCATTGACATAAAAACCCAAGCACAGATTACACAATCAATTACTCTGTATATGAGAGAATTTGGTGAACAAAAAATTCAAAACAGAAACTTTATTATTTTCAATAAGAACAAATCTCTTCTGATCTGAAATATTTTTTTCATCTCTTCCAAATTAATAGAAGAGCTTAGTAATAATGAGGTATTTATCACATTACAAAAGGAGCTTGGTATATTTGCTGGAAAAGCATATAATTACATTCAAAAAGACACTGATCTTAAATGAAAATATGATGAGATAGTAGCAAAATATAATAAAAAAAGCCTTTCCCTCTCTCAACATATGATTTATATTACATTTCTCACACCTAGAAAAGACAACAAAGGTCTAATTGGAAATACAAATTTTATTGAAAATATTTGTATAAAAATACAACTCTAAAAATATTAAAGTATAACACAATAAAAATACACATATTCAAGTGTATTTTTTTTACTTGTGTGAGTTTATATGGTAGCATAATTACATATATTTTATTTATTCAATCTGAATATACGATTATGAACCACTTATTAAAAAAGTCCATTTCTAGCTTAGCTCTCTTTCTCCTTCTCTCTACACCAGTAACTCACTGAGCCAATCCCTGAAGTATCTGAGCTTTATTCAAGTATAATGAAGACTCTTATCCAAATGCTTGGATATATCCATGAGATAATATTCAAGATGATACCATTGATTCTTCAGAACTTGAAGATAATAGTGTGTGAGCTAGTGAAATAGCTACTAATGCAGTCGGGACAAGTGAAGTTGATGATAACTCACTTGGAGCAAT
>CALDZW010000116.1 GCA_937944175.1 uncultured Candidatus Altimarinota bacterium | reverse complement strand
ATGAAGAGGAATTGAGAGCAAAAAATATTTGCAGCTAAAAAAGCATCATATTCATTTGATGTGACAAAAAAAGGATATAATGAGAGTTTTGTTGAGAAAAGAATGAAACAGTATTTAGATGTAAATATTTCTTTAGATTCTCTTTCTAATAATCAAATTGGTTGGATACTTTCTTGAGTACATAAGCTTGGTTGAGAGTATCCCCAGAAGCTTATAAAAAAGCTCAGTTGTGACCCTGAGGGGCTTATTTATTTACGTGATAATTGGGAGACTTCTTGAAGTTGAAAGGGGAAGGCAATATCATATTATTTACAATTTAGGTCAACTCTCTTACAGTCAATGATTGATTCTATCATCGATTCAACAACTATTGCTATTGATAGTCATATAGGGGTTTTTCTAAAAGAACAATACCCAAATGCTACATCTAATGACTTAGAAAAAATTTCTATAACAATAAAAGAGAGATTGAAGCAATGAGCAGATATGGCAAATTTGATTCAAGTTCTTAAGGATTTGAAAGGATGATATTGAAGTGATAGGCAGATTTTAGATTACTTATCAACACTTATTAATTTAGATTTAGTAAGAAAGACGTTTGAAAAGAGAAAAATTGCCTTTAAAATTATAAAGGAAAATAATTCTGTAAAGAAGCAAGTACTCATTCAGAGAGAAAAGAAATTTGAAACTCAAACTAAGCAAAGAGAAAAAGAAACAAGTTTCTTACAAGAAGTGCTATCACGTAATAACAAAAAATTAGAGAAAGAAACTGTAAATATATTACAGACTGCACAAAACAATGATGAAGCTATTCAAAAGGTAGTAAAAATTGCTGAAAAGAATAATTGGAGATCTCTTAAGGAAAAACTTTTAAATATTTATAAAAAAAATAAGGAAGAGAGACAGGAAAAAGAAAAAAATACCTCACAACGATACGTATCAACACAGGAAAAATATTCAAAGAACACTGGTACTTGAGAGAAAAATGGTGGTAGGTATGTTGAGAAAGTTTGAGTAGTTACACAAGAAGAATTTGCTACTTTTGCAAAGCAATGAGTACACTGAGAAACTATTATAACTGATAATAATATTCTCCACAGATATATTTTTATGAAGAAATATCTTGAAACAAATGGAATGGGATTTATATGGAAAAATAGAAAAATATTAGTTGAAACTTTGACTCATGCCTGATTAATTCAGCTTGGATTTATTGATGCTAAAGATGGATATTCACAAATAGAACTAAATGCATTAATTCATTGAGTTTTGGAGCTAATATCTGACTGATGAAAACTACAAGGGTGAAATACTCTTGCATTCACTAGGAAAAATCTAATGGATTATTTTGGTTGAACTACATGAATAGAGAAGAGAGGAAAATGATGATTAAATGCATTTGAATTGAAACTGTATGAAAAAAAATATATCAATGAACACTGAATAATTCAGCCACAGTTTTTTAATACAGAAATGATTACTAAAAAATTAGCATGAAAAAAATAGACGACATGTGGTCATCTATTTTTTATCTCATGTAATTTGCTTTATTATATTCATGCTCTGCATTGGTAATAGCATAGTAGATTTTTCCAGTACTGGTATTATGGAGATAGAACCAGTATTTAGTTTCTGGTGAATTTACCACAGCATCAACAGCTGATGAGTGAGGATTTCCAATTGGAGTTTTTGGGAGTCCTTTTTTTGTCCTGGTATTATAATCATTGACTTCTGCTATATATTCTGTTACTACTAGTTTACACTCTTCCGAAGTAAGGTCATGAGGATAACATACAGTAATATCTGCTCCGATCATCCAATCATTGTTAAGTCTTTTCTTAAGTATAGCAGCAACATTAGGACGTTCTTCTTTGTTTCTTTCTTCTTTTTCAACTATAGAAGCTAAATTTATAATATTTACAATTTCTTCTTTACTTTCTTTCATAAGGAGAGGTTCATATATTTTTGTTTCAAAATTATCAAGCATTTTAATTGACAGGTATTCAGGGTTAAATTTATTCATATTAACCGTATACGTATCTGGATAGAGGAATCATTCAAGTGTAAGAGCTTTTTCAAGAAAAGGGTATTTTACTCTGAGTCATTCAAATCATACTCTTGCATATTTAATGAAGGCTCATTCCTCAATCATTTCTTTATTAGTAAGATATTCATCCATGTCAAAGATGTTCCATCACTCAAGAAAGGTGATATTTTCTTCTTTTGCTTCAATAGGTTTTTCTAATTGGCTGTAGAGATTAGAAATTTTTGTATCTTTAGCTATTTTGTATTCTCAAGCCTGTAATTCATAGCTTGGAGGATTTATTTTTAAATATGCTTTTAGGTACGTTTTATCAATAAGCTTGTTTCAATCTTCTCAAAGAAATTTTGAGTCAAGACTTCTGAATGTTTCTCACTTTTGAATAGTCACACTTTTAGTTTTGTCAGTTAAGACAATATTTTCAAAATTTGAAAATTTGTTATATACAATTATTCATCAAATTAATCATATCCATATGAGGAGTTTGAATAACCTAAAAATAATACTTGGCTTTTTTTCTTCAGACATATATGTATATTAATTATAATCAGCTTGAATTTTAGTAAGTTTTTTTTGAAGCGCAAATTTATTTTATCATTACAATAGTATAAAAATTTATTGTCAAGTTTTGCAAAAGTATTGTTTTTAACTTTTGCTCAATATACTGGCCTTATTATTTACTTTTATTTGCAAAAAACACATGTATATTCTTGTATTAAATGGTTGAAGTTCATCGTTAAAATTTAGTGTGTTTAATAGTGTATGAAATGATGAAAAATTATGAGGGGCAATTAATAATATCTGAGAAGTTAATAGTGAAATAGCAATAGTAGAGTGAGAACAGTCTTCAAGAAATGTAACAGAAGTTGTAAATCATAAGCAGGCATTATGAAGAATATACTCAATTTTAGAAGAAAAATGATTTATATTTGAAAATGATTGAATACATGCAGTCTGACACAGAGTTGTTCATTGAGGTGATTTTTTTTCTAAACCAGTGATTATTGATAATAATGTGAAAGATAAAATTGAGGAGTGTAGTATTATTGCATCACTTCATAATCCAATAAATCTATTATGTATTGAATGAGCTCAAGAACTATTTGGAGAAGTCCCTCATGTTGCTGTATTTGACACAGCATTTCATCAAACACTCCCTGAAAGTAATTATTTATATGCTATTCCAAAGAAATATTACAAGAAATATAAAATTAGAAAGTATTGATTCCATGGGATTTCACATCAATTTGTATCTGAAAGACTTACAGAGATAGTATGAAAACAATTTGAAAATGTCATCACGTGTCACATATGAAATTGAGCCAGCTTATCAGCCATCAAAAACTGAAAATGTATAAATACTTCAATGTGATTTACTCCAGTTGATGGTTTGGTCATGTGAACACGTGCTGGAGATATTGATCCTTGAGTTGTATTATTTCTTCAAGAAAAAGAAGAGTTGAGTGCTAATGAATTGAGGCATTTGATTAACAGAGAATCATGAATGCTTTGACTTACTTGATGAATGTCATGAAATCTTAAAGATGTAGAGGAATGAATCAAATCATGAGATACACAGTTTGAATTGGCTTTAGAAATTTATATATCAAGAATTGTTCGATTTATTTGAGCATATATTGCTGATCTGGGTTGATTAGATGCAATAGTATTTACTGCATGAGTATTAGAAAACTCACCCTCTATCAGGAAAAAAATAGCTGAAAGATTGGCATTCTGCTGAGTGGTATTTGATCAAGATAAAAATGATTTTAGATGAGAAGAACAAGTCATTACTACACAGTACTCACCAGTTGAACTCTTTGTACTCCCTACTAATGAAGAGTTGATGATAAAAAGAGAGGTTGAAGCATTACTTCATTAATATCATACATTATGAAACTAAACAAAAAATTACTATCAGAATTTATGGCATCAGAATCAAAATTATTAGCAGTCACTAAATATTGGAATACTCAAGAAACTATAGAATTACTTGAACAATTTTCAGATGAAGAGAAAAATATTTTAATCTGATTATGAGAAAATCGAATATCTAGTTTGAAAGAAAAAAATCTTGAAAGAGAATGAACTCATTTTATTTGAAATATTCAGACAAAAGAAATAAAACATATTCTTGCATATTGTTCTACCATTCATTCACTGGATAATCTCAAGCAAGTAAGAAAGATTGATGAAATATGCTCTAAACAATCAAATTGGATAAAAGTATTTATTCAGATGCATATTGATGAACATAAAAATTGAGGTATACATCAAAGCAAAATCCCAGAATTCATTGCAGCTATTGATGAGACTGAGAATATTAGCCTTGTAGGATTTTCAGCTATATGAAAATCAGAATGTAATGATGAAGAAAGAAGGGAGGAGTTTAGATTTTTGAAAAAGATAAGGAATCAATATCTTCCTAATGGACTTATCTCTGCTGGAACTTCAAGAGATTATAAAATTGCAATAGAAGAGGGAATTGAGATAATTAGAGTAGGGAAGAGTTTAGTAATATAAAAAATAAGGCTATGGTTCAGACCCAATTTTTCAAAAGATCAGATCTCAATATAAATACCTATAAGGATACTTTTAAAAGCGCATTAAAAAGATGTGAAACAGTACAGTTATTCCCAAAAGAAGTGATAACATTTCTGTATGGATGGATTGAAACACAAACAAGCTACATTCCGAGAGAGGATATAGATAATTTTTGAGTTCATCTTGATCATATATATTCAAATAAAAATTTTTACACATTTATTCAGCAACAACTCACTCAGGTTCAAAAGGGAGAAAAAATTATTGAGTATAGCTTTAACTTGATATCTCAGCTTCATGAGAGTGCTCAAAAATTTGAAAGTTCTGAAAAAAAGAGAACATTTAATGAACAATTAGAAATGGATAAGAAACAGAGTAAAAAAGAGGATGAAGCAGAAATGGAAGCTATTTTGCGAAGTTTATAGATTTGCAAAATAATAAAAAAAACATAATCTTTGAAAGTGACATTTTTATATTGTAATATAACTATTATGGACTTAACTAAAATGATAACTGATGCTATGACTGATAAAGTTATGTGAGAAATTAGTTCTAAAATGTGACTAAGTTGAGATCAAGCTTGATCAGCTATCTCTTGAGCATTGCCATTACTTATGTGAGCATTATCAAAGAATGCAAGTTCACCGGAATGAGCACAAGCTCTTACAAGTGCAGCAAAAAATCATAATGGGTGAATTTTTGATAAGATTTGAGAATTAGCTGGTAACCCTGATGCATGAGAATGAGCAGGAATTCTTGGACATTTACTTGGTTGAAATCAGGAAAATGTCGCTCAAGCTGTAGCAGCAAAAGCAGGAATTAGTAATGATCAAGCAGGTGGTTTAATGAAAGTACTTGCTCCAATGCTTATGGGAAAATTATGAGAAGCACAATCAAGTGGAGTTGATGTAGCCGGTCTGCTTGGTTCTGAAACTCAACATCAAAATATCCTAGAAAAATTTCTTGATAAGGATTGAGATGGAAAGATTAGTGATGACCTTATGGGAATGTGATTCAATATGCTTAAAAAGAAATTTTTTGGATAATAATAATTTCAACATATAATAGAAAGAGTTTATTTTTATAGCTCTTTTTTTATACGTATGATACCAAACTTATTTCATAAGTTACAAATTCCTGAAACTATTCCAGAAGATCTTTTAGATACCATTGTTGAATTACAACAGCGAAGTTCAGATAAAGAAGACTTTATAAAAAAATGTTTCCTGTATATTGTTAGTAATTGGTGATGAAATAGAATTCAATTATTCTCCCATTTTTCAAGAATATTTCAAAAAAATATTCATACAATAATAAACTCTAAATGATATATGCATTGTACAACAATGAATTATATCCTTAGAATTATTCTTGTTAAAAGCTCTCTCTTTTCAGAGAAAGACATTGTATTAAGATGTACACACACATAGTTTATTACCATCCATCAATATTTATGTATTACTATTGATGATAGAAAAGTGTATCTTGATCCTTGGAGCTACCAATTTTGAATTGATTATTGAAAATATGGTTCATGATTTGATTCATTTGTGTTTCATCCTATAAGGTGATACTGAAAAAAAATAACAACTTAGTAGTAGTTGTTATTTTTTGTGTTTTTCAATAGAGTATTTATTTTTTCCCTTTTATCATATACCAGAGACCAACAGCAATAGTCGCTCATAAGAGTGGTCATATAACAAAAATCCAGAAATTGGTGAAATCACCATTAATAAGTGCAGGACCAAAACTTCTGGCAGGATTTACTGAAGTATTAGTAATGGGGATAGTTACAATATGAATCATAGTAAGGGCGAGACCAATAGCAATTCAAGCAAAGTCTCAGAGAGCTTTTTTTGCGGTTGCTCCAAAGATGACAAATATAAATAGCGCTGTGAATACTACTTCAGTAGTCAGAGCTTGCAATACATTATATCCATCATGAACT
>CALDZW010000115.1 GCA_937944175.1 uncultured Candidatus Altimarinota bacterium | reverse complement strand
TTTTCATTTTATTACAATTATTTCTTTATAATCTCTAATCTACTTCTAATCACGGTTCTTAATTTCACAAGTTCTGGAAAATCATAAAACATTCATGTTTTTTTATCAGCAACCGTTGTTCCTGTTGGTTTATTTTTTAGTACAAAGTAAGTAAAACTCTCAGCAATATCTTCTCAAGGATTAGTTGAAGCATAATCAGTTACAAAATTCTCTTCTTTTCATGAATAGAAATCATTTTCTTCCCCATTTTGAGATTTTTTGAAGTCTTCTTTCCAGAATTGATTAATAAAACTTTGCAAATATCAACCATCTCTTAGACATCATTCTTGCACTAGAAATGTTACACAATTTTTTTCAGCTCTTGAATATGCTAGTTCATTCCCTGAATCTAAATATTTTACTTGTTTTTTACTTAATGTAAGAACATGTGAAAATTCATGAATAAGTGTGTGAACTGATTCTTTTCCATCAAATTGACCATCTGGATAGAACGTTGAGAGATTCACTGTCATGTCCCACATATTATTATTGTCTTCATTTTGTACTACATGGGCTGACGTATCTCCATTTGGATCAAAATACACTTTATAGAGTTTAAAATCTTTTCTAAAATTTTCTGGAATCAATGTACTAAATAATGTAAACACTTCTTGGTCTTTTGGATCAGACTTTCCATTTAAAAGTCTAATGGTATTCCCTGACATTTCATATGTTGCATGAATGTTCTCTCAATCATCTTCTCATCAATGAGCCTCAAAATCCTCATCTCCAAAATCATCCATATAATCCATATCTACTTCTTCTCATTCTGAATAACAAATTCATTCTTCATCATCATAGAATTCTCAATCTACACAATCAGACTCACTAAACTCATAATCATCTTCACTATAATCTCAAAGATAATATTCATATTGAATATCATCAATAATTATTGCAAGTATCTCTTTCACTCTTTCACTTTTTGCTCTATTATGAGAATATTTCTCTAATGCCATTACCATCTTTTCTGGAGTAATTGCATCATTTTCATTCTCATCAATTACGTCAAATAATTTCTCTTCAATAATATCTATAGCTTGATAATCTCTTTCATTTGCCTCGTATGCGAATGAGGCCATCAGAGTGAATAATGACAATACTGTTACTAAAAATAGTCTAAGTAATCCTTTCATAATATTTTCTATTAGTAATATAATACTTATCACTCTATAGTTTAAAACTTTTTACTCAAAAGTGAAATCTTTATCTTGTTCTCCAAGCATAATTACATATCCAGAATTATCAGTAATACAAAATTCTTTCATTCCATACCAAGAAGTCTCTAGTTCTCTAATTACTATTCACTCTTTACTACACGTTTCATAATAATCTTCAATATTTTCTACTGTGAAATAGAAACTCATACTAGCTCAAATTTCAACTCACTTAAGTTCTTTAATTTCTCAAGCTAAATTATTCTTCTCTTGAATCATAATTTTATTATTCTCATCTCACACTTGTGCAAACACAATATTTCAAGTTTTAAGTACTTCTCAGAATCCTGTATTTTTTTCATCATCTACCGTAAAGATAATTGGGAATCATAGTACTTCAGTGTAAAATTCCACTGATTCTGGTACATCTTCAACCATTATATTGGTTGTAATATTTTGTATCATAATTTGAGTATTAGAATAATATAATCTATTAAGAATCTAGATCATCAAAAATCCTTCTCACCGCATCTCACGGATTATCTGACTGAGTTATTGGTCTTCATACTACAATATGATCTGCTCAATATTGTGTTGCCTTTGATGGAGTTGTTACTCTTGACTGATCTCATACATCATCTCATGATAATCTTACTCATGGAGTGATAATTTCAAAATTATGTTGTGCTCAATAATGTTCCCTTAACACTTGTGCTTCATGAGCTGAACATACTATCCCATCTACTCATGACTCTAAAGCAACTCCTGCTAACGACAATACAGCCCCTTCAACATCTTTGCAATATATCTCTTGTGTTCATGTATCATCTAAACTAGTTAACGCTGTAACAGCAAGTATCTTAGTAGTCAATCATAACTGATCTCTTGCTTCAACAGCACTTTTTAATCACTTTGATCCATTACTAGCATGAGTAGTTACATACTCAATAGTATCTCACATTCACAAGTCACTAATTACTTTGAGGTATCATTCCAGTGTATTTCATATATCATGATACTTGCCATCAAGAAACACTGTACTTCAGCTTTTTTCTACTAGTTTCTTAATTCATTCTAATCACTCATACAATACTAATGTATGAACTTTAAAGACAATTCTATCCATTAAATTACTACACTCTTCTGAAATTGTTTCAACCAGACTTGTTGCTTCTTCTATGCTCATTTTATCTAATGCAATAATTACCTTACTTTCAATACTACCTAATCAACTTTCTACAATAAATGAATAAAATAATGAGGTGAAAAGTTTAATCATCTGTGCCAAAAAAATCATATTTCATTAAATTACATATAAAATATACTATAATTTTAGAGATAGTTAATTAGATAGCATTTAGCCATTTTCTGAGCTTTGAAAAAGATGTACTTACTCTTATATTCACAGTATTTTTTGTTAAGAAGATTACTTTTTTATAGCATTCTCATAGACTTCAATCCGCTCTTTTAGTGTAAGCTTTTGTATAAGTTTCCCTATAAGTTTATGAGGGATATCATCTAACTTTTTAAATCTGATGCATGATTTTCACATATCAA
>CALDZW010000114.1 GCA_937944175.1 uncultured Candidatus Altimarinota bacterium | reverse complement strand
ATGGTGGGCATACCTGGAGTTGAACCAGGGACCTCACGATTATCAGTCGTGCGCTCTAACCAACTGAGCTATACGCCCTAAAATGTAAATGGTCGGAAATGCGAGACTCGAACTCGCAACCCCACGCTCCCAAAGCGTGTGCGCTAGCCAATTGCGCCAATTTCCGTAACAATTAATCCTAGTTCTTCTATTAAAAAAAAAATGGAGCGGGTAATGAGACTCGAACTCACAACCCTCTGCTTGGAAGGCAGATGCTCTAGCCAATTGAGCTATACCCGCTTACACTTTATGTTTTCAATGGCTGTTTGCCTACTAGAAAACAAAGGTATCTTATTGAATATGATGTATTTGTCAAAATATTTTTGTATGTTTTACACTAAAAAGTCTTGTAAAAAAAATGCTTTGATTTTATATGTATTATACTATACTAAAAGTAATATTATTTTTATGAGACAATGTGTTGGTATGAAGATTATGATTTGAGTAGATGAAGCATGAAGGTGACCTTGGATGTGACCTGTGGTTGCTGCAGCATTATGTTATAATCCTGAAAACATTCCAGAAGAAAGCTTTATTACATCTCTTAATGATTCAAAAAAAATATCTGAAAAGCAAAGAAACAAACTCTACACTGAAATCATTGAGCTCAGTAGATGAACAAAACCAACAATATTCTTTGGTTTATGAGTAGTAGATAATTTTGTAATTGATGAAATAAATATTAGACAAGCTAACAGGGAAGCTATGAATAGAGCATTACATGAGCTTATTTTGAAGTTATGAAAAATAAAGAAGAAGAAAAAAACATTATATGTTCAAGTAGATGGGAGAGATAATTATCATTTTGATTGTTTAATTGATCAGCCAGAGTATATTATATGATGAGATGGAAAGATCCCAGAAATATGATGAGCATCAATAATTGCCAAAGTATTTAGAGATAAATTAATGGCTCAATATGCAACACTTTATCCAGACTATCATATTGAAAAACATAAATGATATGGGACTAAAAAACATTCTGATATGTTGAAACAATCATCAGATGTCTTAGGAATTCATAGGACTAGCTATAAGCCAATTAAATTATTACTTGATAATACCTAGCAGAACTGTAACAGTTCTGGAAATTCTTCCATTTCATATTTTGTAAGAGCTCAAAAATGATAGCGTTTATGAAAGAGTTGGATATCAAGTTTGTTAGCAGTTGGTTCAATGAGTTCAGAATAGTAACTAGTAGCACGTTTAATATCAATTAGAGGGTCATTGTCAGAGAGACATACATGAAAAGTATTGTTTCCATCTTCAATAGTATTTTCAAGATCATAATATGCTTTTAGATATGGGTATGCTTTTCAGAGTTTTTCTTGTCAAAGATCATCAGCAAGTCATGGATAGGTAGGTCAAACAAGTATAATAGTCATGTCTGATAGCCCAAAATCTTCTACCAATTGCATAGCGAGTGTTGCTCAAAGTCAGAGTCAGAGAATAATGTCTCATTTTCAAAAAAATGATGCAATATCTTCGACTTTATGTATATGATCTTCAAAGTCAGGGAGAGTACTATGAGGAAGTTCAGGTAAAAAAACCTCGTATCACTTTCTCGTAAGTGCAAGTTTCATGTATGGGAACCAACAGATATGTGGTGATCCCTTCCGTCAATGCAATAAGAGGGCCTTTTTCATCCTTTTTTTGTTATTCTATTTGGAATAAATAATAGATCATATACATGCATCTATACTCCATAATAATATCTTATTTTTTTAAAAAAGTAAATAAACAAGCATAAAAAAAATGCAGATGTCTATATACATGTACATTTTTTTATTTACGGTGATTTTTTATTATTTTTTGGCCCCTCTGTATCATCCGCGAGATGATCATCATGACCTAGATTCTCTATTATATGAAGATCTTCATGATGAATTTCTTCCTTTATATCATCATGAATTATTTCATTTGTATCATCATCTTGAGTTTCATTTATATCCCCCTGCAGTTCATGAAGAGTTTCTATTCTCTTTTGCTTTCACGACCACTGGTCTTGATCCATTAAGGTTTTTAAAGTGTTTAAGGACAAGAAGTGCTTCTTTTTCTGGAAGGTTGATATATGAAAATTTGTCAAGAACTTTAATATTTTTCCCATTTGAAGCTGATATTCATGATTCATTTTTAATGAAATCTTGTAGATCATTTGCTGTAGATAATGAGCTTTCTCTTCATCTTGCTACAAAAAGTCTCATTTCTCAATTGCTTGTTCCAGCATGTGATCTCACATTACTACTAAGATCTCTGTAGTTACTAGCGTTGAATTCATCTTTATATAATTTCTTCAGAACAGCTGCTACAACCTCTTGAGGCTCTCAAAGAGTAAGGAGTTCTGTGGCAAATTCATGATAATCTTCTAGTCAACCCTTTGATAAAAATTCTTTAGTCTTTTCAAGAGCACGCCTTTTCTTTATTGCTATGAGCTCATCTACTTTTGGAAGCTGGTGTTGATCAATTTTTCTTTTTATTATATTTTCAATATAGTAGAGCTTTCTTTTATCACTTCTAGAAACAAATGATATAGCAATACCATCTTTTCAAGCTCTTCATGTTCTTCCTATTCTATGAGTATATGTTTCAGGGTTATCAGGAAGGGAATAATTAATAACATGCGTAAGATCAGCTACATCAATTCATCTAGCAGCTACATCTGTAGCAACTAAAATTTTTACAGCTCATCTTTTAAATCGGTTGAGGATTCTTTCCCTTTGCTTTTGATCAATATCGCCATGAATTCCAACAGCTGTAAATCCTTTTGAGATGAGGTTACTTGTCACCTCATCTACATCTAATTTTCTTTGACAAAAAATAATTCAGTAAAAATTCTGTTCTAAATCAGTTTCAATTACACGACAAAGAGCATCAAATTTATTATGTTGGTCAACACTATAGTATTTCTGAGTGATATTACTATTGGTAAGTGTAGACGATTTTACACTGACAATATCATAGTCTCACATGTATTTTTTTGCAATATCCAAAATGCTTCTTGGCATTGTGGCAGAGAAAAGAAGGACTTTCTTTTTCTCTGGAGTTGTTTGCATAATCTCATCAATCTCTTCTTTAAATCACACATTCAACATTTCATCAGCTTCATCTAGAATGAAATAGTTAATTTTAGATATATCAAGCCTTCTTTTATTAAGATGATCTTTAATTCTTCAAGGGGTTCATACAACAATTTGAGGTTTTTTTCTTAAAGCAGCAATTTCAGTATTATAAGACTGTCATCCATATAAAAGTGCAAGATTAAATTTCTTTCAAGTAGCAAATGATTTAATTTCATTAGCAACTTGGATTGCTAACTCTCTTGTGGGAGTCATAACAATCGATTGAGTATATTGTCCATTTGGATCTAGTCTATCAAGAAGAGGGAGTCAAAAAGCAGCTGTTTTTCATGTACCAGTTGCTGCCTGTCATATAATATCTTTGTCTCAATTAATAAGGAGTGGGATAACTCATGATTGGATAGGAGAAGGAGTTATATATCATTTCTTTGTTATGGCATCAAGCAACTCTTGAGAAAGTCATAAATCTGCGAAAGTTATTTGAGATGCTGGAGATGTTGTCATTGTGTTTTTTGTTTTAATAAAGTGAAATACACCCCGATTATATATAAAATAAATAAAAAGCAAAACTTATTTATAATAACAAATTATTAGTTTGTCAATATATAGAAATTTTGCTTTAAAAAGTAATAACAGGTTATTTCCAACTTATTGCATCAACAGGGCAGGCAGCAATAGCATCATCTACAAATTTTTCATCATAATTATCACAATATTGTACAGTTGATAATCCTTCATCATCAAGCTCAAAAACTTCATCACTTATTGCTACACAAGCACTACATCAAATGCATGTTTCATTTACATCTGGAACTTGTTGTCCAGCTTCCTTTAACTTTTTTAATTGTTCTTCTGTGAGAAGTGCCATCATTTCTTATTAAGATTAATGTGATTACTCTACATATTTTTAAAATCAAGTCAAAGGATTTTTTGTGGTATTTTTTGATTTTTTTGCATTTACATGTTATCATATAATTAAGTATAATATTTCATTAGTAATTATAATGAAACGTGTTGATATTACTGATATAGTAAACTCATCTGAAAGGAAGTTTTTTTTAGAAAAAAGCTTAGACAGTAATGGACTAGAAATTATTGTAGAATTTCCAGCGGTTTTTTGAAGTTCAAAAGTATTAAGAGACTTAGTAGTTGACGTTTCTGACTATTTTCATTTAGATAAAACATGGACATCAAGGCTTACATTAATTGCTGATGAGTTAAATAATAACTCTGTTGAATATTGAAGTAATGAAGAAGATATTAATACTATGATGCTAAAGATATGGACCAAAGATAATAAAGTTGATTTTATTCTTGAAGTACAAGACTCTGGAAAATGAGATCATGCAAAAACTGCTATAGAAATGGAAAATCTAAAGAATAAAAAAGAAGACTATAATTACTCTAACCACACATCAATTCGATGAAGAGGATTATTTCTAATTATTAAAAAAATTGTTGATGAGTTATATTTTAGAGATGCTGAGTGAGGAGGATTAATTGTTGGAGTAAAAAAAGAAATTCAATTAGAGAGCTAGAAAGCCTCTTTTTTTGTTGAATAAATATTAGTTAAGTTTTTTTGACATTGATATGACATATCAGTTTGACAGTCAAAAAGTGTATCTTTAATACGCAGATCAATATACACACTGCTTGTATTTGGTTGTTTTTCAGTATATACAGCAAGTTTTTTTATTTGTGTATGTACATCTTCTTTTAAGTCGAAAATATAATGAGTTTTATTCTCTCAAATAATATGTAATTCATTTTCCACCTGGAATAGAATAATTTCTTGTATCTTTTTATCTAAAAAATTATTTTTAAATGATTCAATGAGATTAATAGTATTATTAAGATATCAAACTGATAACACACTTTTGTATTCGTTAACTGAAACATTGTTTTGGTTAGTATTTTGAATCTTTATTTGTAATTTTCATTCTTCTTTTAATGAATGTGTTTTAGGGATAGCTACTCCATTAGAAGTGATTGCATAGGTATCATTTTCTCAGAAATTAGCATATAATGCAATTGGATATGAATACAGATAAACTGTCAATGTGTTGGGGATTTGCTTCTTTACACTGACAGTTGCTATGTTGGTTTGGTATCTTTGTATTGAAGACTTAATATCATTTTTATTAAGTAAAAAAATATTTTTTCATCTCATTCTATCAAGTGATTTATAGGCAATGTTTATATCTCAGATATTATCTGGAGATTTAATATTAATTGTTTCTATTCAAAAATATTTTCATTGTAGTAAAAAAATAATTCATCATAAAGAAGCACAAATAATACATAAGTATATTCATTTCAATACAAGAGGATTATATCCTAGGTGAATTTGAAGTTGAGGATTATTATGGCGATGAGTATTTGTAAAAACAGTTCACTTTTCTTCTTGATTATTCATGAACATTCTTCACCTTTCTTTTTTTACTTCTTCTCGAAAAAGACGATTTCTACTTTTGAAGAATGTCAGAAATGATTTCCACATAATTATTGATTACTATATATAATATGAATTATTGCAAAAGTTTTTCTTCCAGACTTTCTGTATCAAGAGTGTTTATTTTAGATTGAACTTGAGATCAAATTTCTCATTTTTCATCATACCTAAATCGAATTTTTGGACTTTTTCTCAATCAAATTTCTTTTCAAATTATTCTTTGGATTTTATAAGCATGGAGAGCAAGAATTTTCGTAAGTTTTTCAGGATTATTAAAGCTGCTTACATAGACATCTAAGTAGGAATAATCACTACTCAAGATAATTTCAGATATGTTTATAATTCCAAAAACTTTATCCTCATCAGGAAGATCTTGGCTTAAAAACTGAGCAATAATTTTATGAGAGATATTTTGTATTTTTTCTCTTCTATGTTCATTCATGAGGAATTTTTTAGAGGCTTTTTTATGTATATAGATACTCTTACTATCATGTTTAAAATTTGATATAAGTCAAAAAAATATATAATAATTATAAGAGAGACTTTCTCGAAAATTATAGCCTATAACATTGACCTGCTTTCATGTTTAATGAGACCATAGTATATTATTCAAAAAATCCACCAAATAAGTGAACACTTTCAGACCCAACAATAGAATTTTGGGAAGAAAATAGAACGTGTTGAGATGATCTTAAAGTGTATCTGCAGATAAATACAGTAGGGACTACAGATATACACTCTCTAGAAGATGTTGTCACAGATTGGAGCTTTGAATGAGACACGGCTATTATTACAACTGCTTGTGCTTCAATTTTTGGTGAAAGTATTATCTGAATGACCCTTGATGAAGTACTTCACACAGATTATAATTATATAATTGAACTTATAGAATCAGAAGTGAGTTC
>CALDZW010000113.1 GCA_937944175.1 uncultured Candidatus Altimarinota bacterium | reverse complement strand
AGGGGCTCCTGTTTGAATTCATCTTGAACCTCAGACAGTATCAGGAAAGACATGAGAGCGTACTGTTAAATTAGAAGCACTTTGAGAACCAGGTGTTAACTATGGAACTAGTTTTGTATTAAAAACAAGAAATACATCTTGAACATTAGGTGAAAGATTGCGAGTGACTGGGAATGGTAATGTGTGAGTTTGAACAACTATGCCTAAGGAGCTTTTACATTTAAAAGGAATTAGATGAGCAATAGGTTTTACAGATATAGACCAATTCACTGACCCTAATGATAGGATGTACATAAATCCTATAACTGATGATTTAAACATTGGATTTATAGATGACTCTGCAAATACAGATAAATTAATTATGAGCCTTAAAGGAGTAACAGGTAATGTTGGTATTTGAGAATCAAATCCTCTTGAAGAGCTTGTAATAGCTAAATCAGGATGAGCAATACTGAGACTCTCTACTGGTTGAAATAGTGCATCTTCAGTTAATGGGATAGAATTTCATGATAGAGAGAATGCTGCATGACAAACTTCAACTGGTCAAATAAGTTCATACATGAAGTCACTACGTGCATGAACATCTTGATATTATAATTTAACCTTTTGAACTGTTTGAACAACTACAGGAAATGCTGAAGAAAGAATGAGGATTAATGGAGCTGGTAATGTCTGAATTTGAACAACTAATCCAGAAAGTAACCTTCACATTGAATCTACTGCCACAAATTTGAGATTATCGGATAGTGATTCTGTAAAAGACACAGACTGACACTATGCTAGAATAATCATGTCAGATTCAAATGATGCAATAACAGGATGGATGGGATTTGCTACATGATGAAAGACAATGGCTTTTCACAACCTTAATACATGAACAGGGGCAGGTATATCAATTTGAACATCAGGAGTATCAAGATTAAACATTGAGGCTAATTGATATGTTTGAGTTTGAACAAGTAATCCAACTGAAAAATTAGAGGTAGATGGAAAAATAAAACTACAAACAGTATGATGACCAAGTACTGGGTTGAGTATGTTCAATTATTGATGAGATGGTGGTACAAACACATGAGATGTGTATTGTGCTCAGATCCATTCAGAAGCAATTTGTTTAGCAGCATGGAACAATGGGGTAAAGACTACGTGTACAACTGCTGTTAGTACATCTTCAGTTGAAACTAAATTCCTATGTGTTCAACCCTAATAGTAAAAGCTGTATAGGATTATTTACAAGTAAGAAGATGTCTTCTTACTTTTTTGTTGTTAATTTTCCATTTTTGTAAAAAGTATTATTTGTCAATTTGAAAATTGCACTTTTTTGTTCCTAAATCTTTGCATCAGATGAAAATTCATGATATGATTATCAAAAGAAAATAAAAATAGTCTATGGTAGATATTTTTATTTGTGAGGCCTGTAAGGGATTATATTAAAGATATTTATATAAAAACGTATATATGAAATTATTGAAAAGACTTCTGATTATATTGGTTCTAGGTGGTATCACTTTTGGAATGAATGTATTTCAAGTATCAGCTGCTGTTTCATCAAATTACACACAACTTAGTCCTTCAGATAGAGGGACATTTAATGAGTATAGATATAAAATTACAAGAGAGTTTTTTAAACTCAGGGAAACTTTTGAGATTGATTCGGTTATTGATACTAAGTCTGCTAATGCTATTTTACAGCTTGCATCACAGTGATACAAGTACCTTCCAGATAATTTAGATAATGAGAATGCATATAATACTCTTATTACAGCATTGAAAAGAGGAATTAAATATCCAAATAATGATTCATATTATTCATCAATTACTCAGGCACTTAATGGTTTTGTAGACAAGGCAAAAATTGATGCAATTTCATGAAGAATAGAAGCAAATCCAATTCAATGAAATGCACCACTTGTTTCGACCTTTAGAGCAAGAGTGGAAGATCCATCATGAACAAAAGTAACTGATGGAGCATTCACATGGTGGATGGATCAGGGAGGAAGGAGAATAGTTATAGGGACTAAACCTTCAATTTCATATAATTTTACAAAAGAGGGCTCATACACTATATTTTTAGATGTACGTTCTGCTCATAAAAATTCAAAAGGTTTTACAGATGTATTACCATATACTGGGAAAATTCAAGTGCAAGTGAGAGAAAAAATTGCTTCAGTAATTTTAAGAGTATGATCAAATAAGGTAGGTGAGGATTGAGAAATAAAGATTGCACCTGAAGAGGCTCAATATGGAATTGTTTTTGACGCTACTTCATCAGTGCCTTCATCTGGGACAAGGTTTTTAGAAACTGCATGGGATTTTGGTAATGGGGTAGTAAAAAGAAATGATGGGTCACCAAAAATAGAAAGAATTACCTATTCAAGAGAGTGAGATTATCCAGTTGTTTTACAGCTAAAAACAAACCAAGGTCAGGTGATTCAAAAGCGTTTTCAAGTTTCCATTCATAAACCAATTGCAAAAATTATTGCATCTCAATCTGAATGATACATGTGAGATAAGTTTTCTTTTAGAGCACAAGCTTCTTGAAGATCAAATACAGATCTTGTATATAATTGGGAAATTGTAGATCTTTCTAAGGATAAAATAATTTTTTCTAAATGAGCAAGTGCATTTCAATACTCTTTTGTTGAGAAAGGAAGATACTCTCTTAGATTGAAAATTAATGATCCAGCAGGAAATGTTGATATAGATACAAAAGACATCTATATTAACTCACGTGCTCCTATACCGAATATTCAAGTAAAAAGGTTGCTTTCAAATAAACCTAATGAAATATTTTTAGATGCTACTTCTACATATGATCCTGATTTTTCAGATGATGGAAAGTTAAAGTATAGATGGATTATAGACTGACAGAGAGTGAATCTATGAAGGCCTAATAAAGATGGTTCAAATTGATATTTTACTTTTGATACTATTGGTCAACACTCAGTTATACTTGAGGTGGAAGATCCAGATGAAATAGTGTCCATTGCAAAAAGTACGGTTAATATCTCCTCAATTATGTCAGTTGATCTTTGAGTTTCACCTCGTGTAGTGCAAAGAGAGGGCTCAATAAATATAGTTGCAGATGCACCATTAGCAAAATTTTATGAGTGGAATTTTTGAGATGGAACAACTGTGTGATGAACCAAGAAAAACATCACTCATCAGTATAAAAAGAGCGGTATGTTTACTATTACATTGACAGTAAGATGAGCAAACAGAAGTGATTCAAACAGTGTGTCAAAAGTTATATATGTGTGAAATTCAAAAAATCCTGTAGCTATTATTGACTTATCAAAACGTGATGGATTTGATTATATAGAATCCAAGTGAGTATGTGATGGGAAGGATGCATATATGCTGAGTAGGGATGATAATATGACATTTCAGTCCAATAGTAGTATAGATACGAATGGTCAAAATAGCTGACTAGCAGTTTCATGGAAAGTTGGGGCAGATAAATTTGCCACATCACAATCAATGAATCTAAAATTTGATGAACTTGGGTGTTTTCCTGTAAAACTTACAGTAAGAAGTATCAAGGATAAGACTTCTGATTCAAGAACTATTTGGGTAAAAGTAGAAAATAAGAAACCAACTCTTTCTTCACTTAGCATAAATCCAGTTGATCTTAATGCAGATCCAGTTGTTGTTAATATATCTGCTGTGGGTGCTCGTGATGAAGATGGAGTTGTTCAATCATATGTATGGTACTATACAACTGATGCTGATAGTGAGCCACAAGACTTTAGAGTAACAAGAAATCCAAGTACAACTTTTGTACTTCCTAAAATCCCATGAAATTATCATTTTGGTGTGGTTTTAAAAGATAATAATGAAGAAAAAGTTTCATCTGAAGATATTATATGAAAAAACTCTATTACCCTTACAGGGGATAATTTGAATACTCCTTTAATTGAATTCAAAACAAATGATTCTTCAGTAGGAATATGAGATACAGTTGAATTTAAGGCTGATGCCGAGAATGTACTTGGAAAATCAATTGAAAAAACAGCTACATATTCTTGGGATTTTGATGGAGATGGATTTTATGATAGTGAAACACAAACTTGAAAGGCATCTCACACATATCAACGCTCAGGAACTTTTTATGCAAAAGTAAAAGTAAAAAATAAGGGTTTCTCAAACACTAGGACAATTACTATGAATGTGTCAAATACACTTGTTTCTGATTTTGATTACATCTCTATAGGAAATAAATACGTATTTCTTGACAAAAGTAAATGAAAAGTTGACTCACAATCATGGGACTTAGGTGATTGAAGTGAAAAGAAAGATACATGAAAGTTTGTACATGAATATAATGATAAAAAATCTGTCCATGAGGTAGAATTGACAGTTGCAGAAGGTACAAAGGTAAAAAAGAATACAAAGAAGGTTGTAAAAGATGTAAAAAATGTGCTCAAGGCTAGAAGGCCTTGACTAAATGTTTTTTCACATCCATGAGTGAGTTGATCATGAACCATTACTATAGATAAAGAAGAAAGTATATTTATTTACATGTGAGAGTCTAAAGGGGATTTCTCAAATTATTGAATTGATTATGATATTGATACAGATTCTGATGTTAATTGATGAAAAGATGATGATGTTGATAATATTGATAACTCTAGTTATAAAACATGAGACCCTGAAGAGATAGTTCTTAATGAATTTAGAGAACAGACTATTAGGTTGTTTTTGCTTGATACAGATCTCAATGTTGTTGATTCAAAGGACATAACTATCATCAAAACATATATTGATGAGAAGGAGGAAGTGAATCCTGATGACATAAAGCTTGAATGAGTAACTGATTGAGTAAAGAAGAAATTTGAAGAACTTAAAACTATTGCTTCTAGTTTTGAATGAACTGATAGAATTAAAGCAATGAGCTATATTCAGAGGCTTCAAGAAAATTGGTCTGATGATGCAGAAAAGACAAGAACTATCATTGAATTTGAAGGGTTCATTGATGAAACAGGAGTAGAAAATGCAGATGAAACCATTGATTTACTTGAGTCACTTCTAGTAGAATGAGAAGATGATAAAAGTGAGAAAAATATTGCTTATAAGGCACTTCAAGCACTTATGCCTCAAGATATTCAGTGTGCAACACAGTGAGAATCATGTAGTGATTTACTTTCGAAAAAATTAGAACAGATTAAACAGAGTTCAGATGTAGAATGAAATAGAGCTATAGGAAAAGAAATACTTCAAGAGATAGGGAAAGACACAAACCTTTCAGAGAAAGAAAAAAATGACTTTAAAGCTATTTTGAAGGTACTTGTTTATTCATGAGTGGATAATATCCCAGATGCTGAGGTTCAAGAAATAGTAGAAGAAACTACTAAATCACAATCAGAATCTCAAACATGATCTAACAAAGATATAAATTCACAAGCTATTGGAACATGAGAAGAATGAGATAATAAATTGATGACATTTCTTAAAAAAATAGGATGGTGGGCTGCAGGAATATTTTGAATCCTTCTTCTTATAATGTTTGTAATATGGATTCTTGATTTCTTAAAGAATAGAAAATCATGAGAATCATTTGAAGATTTTGTAGCAGAGAAGACATCAGATGATGTCCTTGGTGAAGTTGGATCAGATGATGATAAAAAAATTGTGGATCCTCTTGAAGGAGATAAACATAAGAAAGAAGATAGTAACAAATCAGCACTATTCAGTGATACTCCAGAAAAAGTTGAAGGAGAAGAAGGAACAGCCAACAAAGTATCTGTCAATGCAGATATACCTGATACAACTGCTACTGTTACCTTAAAAGATAGTACTACTGAAGATGATGATTGAATGGATGATTTCTGAAAGGAAAAACCTTTTGATACTGTGGAGACAGACCTTGAAGTATGAGTAGATGAAGATGTAGAGAAGGGTGATCAGTGAGACAAAAATACATTTGAAGAATGAAGTGAGCTAAAAAATGATGGAGATATCCCTGATTGGCTTTCATGAAGTGTTGATTCAAATAACACAGAAGATTCTTCTGGGTGAGAATTCTTATGAGATAAACCTCAATCTATTTCAGAAGACTCTCATAAAGAAGGTATAGAGATAGAGGATGATATAGATGTAGAGAAGGTGACACAAATTGAGGATAATTCTACTCCTGACTGGTTGAAAGAATCAATGATTGATAAACTTCCAAAGAAGAAAAATATTGAAGATGAAGATTGATTAGATGAAGATTCAGTGATAGATGATCTCAATGAAAAGCCTCTTAACCAAGAAGAAGAAAAAGAAGAAGAAATGCTGATTGAAGAAGATGAAGAAGAAAAGATCGATTTAGAAAATGATATCCCTGATTGGTTAAAAGATACAGCTGAATGAGAAAATAAAGAGCTGAATGAGAATGATACTAGAGAAGATTCAGTTGATGGTTTAGACACTACTATAGGAGAAAGTGAGTGATGAACTGAAACAAGTGATGATGTCCTTGATTTTTCTTGAATTCAAGAAGAGATGAGTGAAAATATGGATGATGTGGGAGAAAAAGAAGAAGGTGCAATAGAGAGACCAGAAGATGAATATGATCTAAAACTAGATATAGGAAATGAAGATTCAGAGAGTGAAATTATATGATCTGATGATAACTCATCTGATCTGTCTATCTTAGATGATGCCATTGAAGCTCAAGAAGAAGAGTGATGAGAAGGCTCAATTTTAGGTACTGAAGATACTAATTTTGATATATTTGAAGATTGAGTTGAACACACATGAGAGAATAAAGATTCAAATACTGATACTGTAAAGTCAACTGAAACAGATGAAATTGATCGTGTTGTTGAGGAAGATGTGTTATGAGATATTGATTGAAAAGATGACAAGAATGCTGATCAAGAAGTAAGTAAAGATTCATCTAAGAAAGAAGCTTCTAGTTCTGATGATAATATTCCTGATTGGCTTCGTGGCAGCCTAGATGAAGATGATACTACCAAGGAAGTACAACGAGAAAGTACAAAACCTTTTGTAGAAGATATTCAAATAGACTCAGAAGATGATTCACGAAATAATGCCAAAATTGATGTTGATGATAATAAAAAAACTGATACAGCACCTGTAGATACAAAACACAAAGATAATAAGGCTCTTGATCTACAAGAAAAAAAGAAGAGTTCAACAAACCACTTAGGTGATGTGGATGTTCCTGATTGGTTACAAGATAGTCTGACAGAAGAATCATTTGAAAACAAGATTCAAAAAGAAAAGAGTAATACACAAGATGCGTGAAGTGAAATAAGTAAAAAAAGTGAAAACCAAGAAAAAAATCACTGACAAGAGAAAAAGACTATTGTTGGAGATTCACAAAAGAATGGTACAGAAGATACATCTATTGAAGAAAAGTCTTGAAGTAAAAAATCAAAAAAAGATAGATCATGAGAGCTCTGGGATGATGGGATGAAAGTTCCTGACTGGCTAAAAACTGATGATGATTAAAAATAAAATTTCACAAACTCTCAAATAAGACTACTATTCTATGTAGTCTTATTTTTTATGATTTTAGATATATGAAAACTATATATGTGTTGTTGGGGATTTGTTTAGTACTAACTTCTTGTAATCTCCCAATATGAGAACAAAAAGACACTATGACAGAAGAGGAACGCCAAATTCTTATTGAAGAGAAAGAACAAGCAAGGCAGATTCAGGCAAAAAGACTTGCCATTAAAGAGCAGCAACGTGCTGCTCAAAAAGTACAAGATCAGGCTGCTTCTCAAGAGGCAAAGAAATTGAGAGAGAAGCTTCTTTCAAGTAATTTGTTGCAAGAAGTAGAGCTGAATAACAAATGAGCTCAAGAAATACTTAAAAAAGAAATAAAAGAGGAACTCCCAGAGTCAGATACTGAATTTGATTTGGATACAGATTCTTGAATCACAAAATTTGTGGATAGCACAGTGGCTTTTAATAATCCACAATATGTTCCTAAGCAACTGCAAAAAATTTGATGAGAGTATATCAATGATGTGAAATGAAACTCAACATTAAGACTAGATGCGCATACTCAATTTCAAAAATTAGCAGAAGAATTTTACTTACGTTTTAATATTCCTATTAAAGTTGTGAGTGCTTATAGATGATATGATTACCAAAAAAGAATTAAGGAGAATGGTTGTCCTGACTCTTTATGTGCTAAGGCATGACATAGTGAACATCAATCATGATTAGCTATAGATCTATGGGAAGCTTCAGACTATAAGAGTTTCATGTCTTCAGAAGATCATAAAAATTACTTTGATTGGACCATAGAAGTGGCACATAAGTATGGATTTATTAATACCTATCAAGATTGAGTTGAGGCAGATTGATATCAGATTGAACCATGGCACTGGAGGTATGTATGAGTCGATTTAGCAAGATTTCTCAAAGAATATGATTTTAGCTTTAAAGAGTATTATGATCTTGTTCAAGAGAATAAAAAATAAAAAACTCCCCCTAATTCTCTTCCATAGCTTCTCCCCCTCAATGAGGGGGACATAACTTTAGGACAATATTAGGGGGAGTTTTTTCTACACTTAAATTACTACAAATAATGTCACTATAGATCCAATTACACAAATAAGTCATACAAGTATAGCAATAGTTTTTGCCATGTGTTTAGATGATCACATTTTTACATAGAGAATTTTTACAAGAGTATTCATAATTACGGCTATAGTAATAGTGATGACTCATACACCAGGATCAAGGGTCAGTCCTTTTACCATATCAGACACTTTAATATAAATAGCATCAACATCAGCAAAACCAGAGATAAATGAAATAGTATAGAATGTAAGATTTTCACTTACCCAGCCAAGGTTTACTGATTGAATAAAATTTTCAATTTGATTTTTATAATACAAAGAAGCATTCATCATCACAGATATGAGTACATACAATCCTGCAAAGGTAATTGCTGGCCAAATTTCAAATGGGCTAGAAAGTTTAATTTCAGCTTTTTCTGTTGTGCTTTCTTTTTGTAAACGGTTATATTTTTTCATATAGACTACTGCTAATATAGCAGCAGCAATAGACATAGAGAGTGGAATAAGAAAAATTCCAGTTCCCATACTCATTCATCCAATAACAAATACCCCAAGGATTACTCTGAGCATCATAGTGGCTACTCAGATAAGAATTCACACTACAAATATAAGTGAAGCAGTTTTACTTCCAGATTGTTTGAAGGAATCTTTTTCTTGGCTAGCAAGAGAAACAGTTACTGCTGTTGAACTTGATAATGCTCAGAGGAATGCAGCAATAGGGATTCATCATTTTGCTCATATAAATTTAGATAAAAAGTATCAAACAAAACTGATTCATGATATGAAGAGTACAAATAACCATACTTTAAATAAATTGATATCTGAGAGTATAGCATAGAGAAGTCACATGAAACCAGTGTTGTCTTTTGTGAGTTCAAAACTTCACCCAACAAGCATTTCTGTAATTGGCATATTTGGCAGTATTGGAAGAATAGCTCATGAAAATACAAATAATTGAAGAGCTGCCAGCCATTCTTTGTGGCTGAGAGCATCTATAAAATTATCAATTTGTCATCTAAAAGTATTAACACTGGTAAGAATGACAGTGAGAATAATAGCAAGACTCTCAAGTCACATACCAACTAAGGCTCCTATCCAAAAGATAAGTATTCATACAAGTTCACTCGTGATCCCAGGTTTATTGAATTTAAATGATCCAGCTGCATGAGAGATGGCAAGAAGAATAAATACGCTACTAAACATCACAACAGGTAGATAAGGCATAGTAGTAAAAAAAGTTGATACTACTCAAAGGACTGATAAAAAAATACTTGAGCGAATCCCAATAAAACCATTTTCTCAATTTCCATTAGCATTATGTTTCATTTCTCTTTGAAGACCAATAAACGATCAAGCAAAAAAAGCAATTCAAAGCTGCATCAAGATAGCATTAAAATCCATATGTACATTTTTAATAATAATATATATTGTTATCTTACTCTAAAAAAGATTATTTTAAAAAAATAATGCATAAAATAAAAGATAAAGTTATTGACACTTTATCCTTTTATTTAGTAATAAAAGCATATATGAGTTTGTCCCATTCTTTCTAATCTCCCTAAATAATGTTTTGAAATTTTCTCCCTCTTTGGAAAAGAGGGAAGTGATAAATAAATGAATATTTTTTCTCCCTTTTCAAAGGGAGTACCCGAAGGGGGAGTGATTAGGATCTAAGTAATTAGCTTTTACTTAATATATCCGCCTGCAAATTTGTTAGTCATAGCTACAAAATCTGCAATATTTTCTAATTCCCCTCACTCCAGTAGAATGGCTTGATTATATGCATATGACATCAGTTCAGAAAGTTTTTTAGATTTAATGTCATCTTTGAACTCTTTCTTCATGGCTTTTACTAAAGCATTATTTGGATTGAGTTCAAGAATTCTTTTTTGAGGTGGAGTAGGTTGTCCCATAGCTTTCATCATTTTTTCCATTTGAGGATCCATTCATCCTTCAGGTGTTTTCAGGGCTCCA
>CALDZW010000112.1 GCA_937944175.1 uncultured Candidatus Altimarinota bacterium | reverse complement strand
TCTCTGAGCCATTTCTTCTTCTAATGAAATATATTCACTATGGATATTATACTCTTCAATATTTTCTGAATCTTCTAATTTTTTAGTTATATATGGTGGGAGACGAGTATCTCAAATATCTTCAAAAATTTTGAACAGATCATATCAACTCTTTAAAAAAAGAGATTTCTCTTCCTGCAATGGTAATCAAAATCAGAAAGTTTCATTATTTATTATATTTAGTTCCCTTCTCTATCATTGTAACTCGATAAAGCTGCTCAACTAATACAGCAAGAGCTAATCAATGAGGAAAAGTAAAGCTTGATAGACTTAATGATAGATCTATATTTTTTTCAAGTCATGAATAATCTAAACCATTTGCTCATCATATATAGAATTCAAATTGAGAAAACGAATGCTTTTTGTGTTGAATAGTGGAATAGAACACCTCTGTTGTAAGGATCTTTCATTTTGGATTCAAAAGCACTTTAAATGCTCTTGATTTTTGCATTAATTCAAAAAATTTTTTTGTTTCTTTTTTTATTACCTCCTCTCAACTTCCTCCTTTCTCAGGCTTCATATGAACTATCTGTAATTGTTTTCACATACGTTTCTGATATTCTTCAATAGCACTTTTATATAGTTTGTATGTATCTGCAAAAATATATATAGTAAACATGTACCTAAATGTAGATTAATTATTATGCAAAGAGCTACTTCGCTGAAAATTCCTTGATATTTTCATTAGTGTAATTAAAATAAAAATGTTACCAAAGTTATTTTACAATTAATTACACTCTATTATGTGAAAATTTGAATGTTACAAAGATAAAGCTTGAGAATTTAGATTTAGACTCAAAGCATGAAATGGACAAATTATTTTGGCTTCTGAATGATATACAACTAAGTCAGCATGTGATAATGGTATTGCTTCGATCAAAAAAAACTGTTCTGACATGGCAAGGTATGAAAAAAAGACTACTGATAGTGGAAAATTTAGATTTAATTTAAAAGCTTCAAATGGCCAAGTAATTGGAACCAGTCAAAGTTACAAAAGTGAATCAGGGAGAAATAATTGAATTAAATCAGTTTGTGACAATGCTCCTGAGGCTTCAGTAATTGAAGTTGATTAATCCCAATTTGACTAAAAAAGATTCAAGATATTTCTTGAATCTTTTTTAGTCTCTATCATCTTCTTCAATTTCAGTTTTTCAAAAAAGAGCTCTCCTTCATGCTGCTTTTGCTATAGCAATACTTCTATAGAGTCATCTTTCTCATAACCTTGAGTATCATTGTTGTTTATCATTCATGTGTTAAGTTCTCTGAATATATAAAATACCATTTTATATATATACAAAAACCTCCTACAAACAAGGAAATATATTTTTCTGTTATATTTGTAACAAACTAATACAATTCATCAAGAACTTCTCAGAGTACTTTACACGCTTTCAAAATTTCATTATCACTCACTGTAATAGATATCCTCATACACTGATTAGCATGCTTATAATTCTTTTTATCTACTCAAATAAAAAAACTATTTCCTGGAACAAACAATACTCATTTTTTCTTTAATTTTTGATAGAGCTCTTCATCAGTAATAGGCAAATTTTCAAAGTACATAAATCCAAACATTGCTCCCTTTGTTTCATGTAGGAAGTATGGAACATCATTTTGCACATATTGTGATAGTCATTGTTGTAATATTTCAAATTTTTTCTTATAATATACATTAATAACACTTTTTGACAGGTGTTCTAATTCTCATGATTGTATAGCACTAGAGAGAATGGCTTGTCAAAATCTAGAGCTCATTATACAAGTATTTGATTCAAAGGCTTCAATTGGATCAAGAAATTTTTCTGCTCCAAGTACAATTCATACTCTCTCTCAAGGAAGTCATGCTTTTGAAAAACTCAAACATACTATAGTGTTTGGATGAAGGAGCATCTCAAATTTATCATAGGCTAGATTTGGTATTGGAGGAGCATATGCACTATCAAGAAGTACTGGAATATCTGTCCCTTCTACATATGAATATATTGCTTGCAACTCTTCTACTGATATTACATTTCCAGTTGGGTTAGAAGGTCTTGAAATAATAATAAGTCATACTTCCTTTTTATCTTCAGGAAAATTCTTTGTATTTACTGTATAATGATACCTTTTACTCTCTCTATTTAATTCATAACTTGGCTCCACAGGAAAAAAGATATCTTCCTCTAATCACATTCAACCATATCATGTGTATTCTGGGCTTTGAGGAAGTAATACTTTTTTCTTTATTCAATTTTCCAGAGTTCAAGCAAACGCATTAATTGCAAAAAAATAAAAACTCTGACTTCAAGTAGTAACCAATAGATTATCCTTTGTCCATTTTTTTCAATCTGCAGCAAAGAAGTGTGTATTTGAAAAATCTACCATAGCTTCCAAAAATGGTTCATATCATTTAGTTGAACCATATCTTCCAATAACCTCTCAAAATTCTTCTGACTCTAGAAACTCTTGAGTTTGTTGTTTCCAAAAATTCTCTAATTCAGGAAGTATTACTGGATTTCAAGCACTCATGTTAATAATATCTCCCTGAGCCTCAGCCAGAGTTTTTTGAATATCATTCATAATTTTTCTTACACCAGTGACTTTTGAGAGCTTTTCTCATATTTTTGATAATTCCATACAAAAAATAGTAAACAATTAATTGTTTACTATTTTACTTTTCAAGCATTTTTTTGCAATAATTTATCTATTTTTATGTGTTCCAAATATACTTTTCTTTCAAACTGACCTTGCTATTGATATTCCTCTATGTAATTCACAATTACTACTATACCCTCTATGCTTACTTTCATTTCTCATGTTAGATAAAGATTATGTATATTTTTTAAACTAAATTCATAGTAAGTACTATTTTATATAAGTCAAGTTTTATTTATAGTTGTATGATCTTCTCATCCTCTCAACTCATCTTTAATTCATATCATCCTTTCTCTTCAGTTTTGCAAGAAACCACGATTCTATTTGGAATTCACCATAATTCACAATCCCCTGCTTTTTGTCCAAATCATGCTTTTCTTCACATTCTATCATCTAGTATTACTGATTTTCATTCTGACTCTAACTTCTTAGCTATTTGAGTTGCTTGTTCAATATAATCTTCTCATATCACTATTATATAATAATCATATGGTGCTACATTTTCTGGCCAAGCTATTCATTTTTCTGTCATAAAATATTCTGCCATCACTCACATCAGTCTTGATACTCCAATTCCATAACATCACATTTCGATCTGATCTACTGTTTTGTTGTTTTGATCAAGGTAATTTATCTTAAATGGCTTTGAATATTTGTCTCATAAATGAAAAATATTTCCAACTTCAGATGCTCTTCTAAAAGTCAGCTTTTCTCATTCTATATTCATAGATGTAAATCACTCTTTTGGTTCATTAAAATCTCAAAACTCAGAAATACTTAGATCTGATAAATTTACATTCTTTGTTGATTTAGCTTTTGCATTTGCTCATCAGAAAAAATTCTTAACTGTTTTGAGTGACCCATCTCCATAAAAATCAACATCAAGTTTTGAGTCTTTTAGTGGGGAAATAAATCATCTTACTGTTCCTAACTTCCCTAAATCAGCTTCTCAAGCAAGTTCAAATGTTTGTCAGTCATATTTTTCTTTTATAAAATTTCAAAGCTTAATTTCATTAATAGAAAGATCTCACCTTATAGCTATTCCAAAATACCTTCATGATTCTAGCTTATAGATAACAGTCTTAAGCATTTGCCAATCTGGAGACTCAAAATATTCAGTCATTTTTTCCATATTTACAATCTCTGCAACAGTATCTATATATTCCATATTTTTCTCTTCTTCCTCTACATTTTTATCATCTGGCACACCTGAAGCTAGTTCTAGATTATAACAATACCCTGTACTATCTTGTACGATAATATCTTCTCATATATCAAGGAAAGTTTGAAATTCATGAGAATTTTGATCACTAATAGCTCAACCATCAGCATCCGAAATCACTGTATCATTTCATAGTCCTAGTCTCTCAAATATTTTTGTATAGACTTTTTTCACTTCTTCATAGAAATTATCAAAATCTTCTTTATTAGCATGAAAAGAATAGGCATCTTTCATAGTAAATTCTCTTCATCTCAGAAGTCCAGATTTTGCTCTTTTCTCATTCCTAAATTTTTTCTGAATATGATATACACATCTTGGAAGATCTTTGTATGATTGAATATATTCCTGCATAATAGCACACACGTTCTCCTCATTAGTTGGTGAAATTCTATACTCAGCCCCTGAATGACCTGGAACTTTGAAATAATCATCAATTTCCCAACGACCCGTTTTTTCCCAATACTCCTTTGGAGTCAAAATAGTCATGAGCATTTCATGATATCATGCAGCATCCATTTCTTCCCTAATCACCTGCTCAATATGCTTATATATTCTATACCCCATTGGTAAAAATTCATATGATCCTGCCATTGCTTGTCTAATATAGCTTCACTGCAATAGTAAGCTTGTTGATCTATTATCACTCACTTTTGGAGCAGTTTTCAATGTAGTAAACGGAAATTTTGATAATTGTAACATAATTTTTTTCTTATTAGTAAGTAAGTTATTGCTATTAATATAGCTATTTTTATATTTTCTACAAAATATTCTTGTTTCTTACCAGTTTTACTTTTAGCCAAAATCTTCAAAAAAAAACTTTCAACTTCATCCCTAGAGATTTTAGTTGAAAGTTTTTAAAAGTGAAAAATCTTTACTAAAAGTTCATGGGGACTTTTGTAAAGAATGGCGGTACAAATGATGTAAATATAGTATCTTTCATGTGTAGCTAGTTAAAATAATTATATATACAATAGTATATTATTGTTTTATTGCAAGTATCTTGTCTATTTTTTTACTAAATACAGATACTTCGAGCAAATAAATATTTGATTTCTTTTTATAGTGTGATCAATAAAATATCCTTTTGTAA
>CALDZW010000111.1 GCA_937944175.1 uncultured Candidatus Altimarinota bacterium | reverse complement strand
TTCCTCTTCTTCTACAACTTCCTCTACAGGGCTAATTGTCAGATCCTTCATTGGAGAATAAAAATCTAGATTTTCTTTTCCTATCTTGTCTATTACATACTCAATAATATCTTCTTTTCTTACCTCTTCTTGTGTTCATTTTATCATATTTCTCACCTGCCAGTTACCATTTCTAGCCTCCATGATACCGACTATAACTACAAATGAAGCTTCTGAGCGTTGTGCTTTGAGCATTTGTTCTTTGATTGATGGTGTTCCCATTGAAGAAAGTGTATTGATTCATGCTTGTCTTGCTTGAGTAGCTATTGGGAATACTTCTTTTTTAGCTTCATCTCAGAGCTGAACAAAGTAAAGATCAAGATGATCTTTATCTCTAATAGAAATCCCATTTGATTTCAGCATATTAATTATTCTTCCAATTTTTGTCGAAAAACCTGTTCAAGGGACCTCCTTTTTATATTCAGAAATCTCATTTGCAAGAGTGTCATATCTCCCACCACATGCAATCTGCTTCCCAGTATTATTTTCTACTACTTCCCATACTGTATTAATATAGTAGGGCTTATCAAGAGTAAATGTGTCATTGTACTCATAATCAATCTCAAAAAGTTGCATATATTCTTCAAATTTTTGCAAGTGAAGCTTTGAATGTTTCTTGAGAAATTTCCTCATTTTTGGTGCTTGAGATAGAAGAATCTCTTCATCTTCATTGGCTGGGCTCCATATTGAGAGGTGGTTTTTTTCAAAATTTGAAATAGTCTCTTCAGAGAGCAGGTGTTTTTTATCTGAATAAAAATCTTCCAATGCTTCCTTATATTTCCCCTGTTCTTTTTCAAGTCACAGTGAATTTACTTTTATTGAATATTTTCATTCAAGTCATATTGACTGAAGAACTTTGTTTACCAAAAAGATGCATTCTACATCCAAAATAGGGTCTTTTTCTCCAATTATTTCTCAACCTATGGTATAGTTTTCTTTAAATGATTCTCATTGTTGAGAAAACAACTGTTCTATATAGTAGTAGTATACTGGTTGGAGATCTTCAAACTTTTCATTACACAAATATGAGTTCAAAACTGAAAGTGTTGAATCAAATTTCATTGCATAATCAGGACATGTAGCTATACAATTTTTTATTGCTCATTCTTGTCATGAGTCAATATATAGCTTAGTTGGTGTAAATGTAGGAGTTGATATTCTTCTAAATCCACTTTTACGAAACTCATGCCTAAAAATCTTTTTCAAGAAAGTAAAGTATTTATGATCTTGAGGAAATAAATCTACTCAAGTGATTTGAGAAGTTGATGATATCGGATTATCTTCAATTGCTTCTGACATTAACATAAATCTTATAAAATAAAAGATGTGATATATGAATATTCAATAAATATCACCATTTGCCCAAAATAATTCTTAAACATAAGTATAGCAAGATTTGGTTTTTTTCCAAATTAAGAATTGATTTTTTTCTCTCATTAGATATTTTAACTCATATATTTTATATGTTTGTTCACAAAATACTACCATGCTGGATACGCTTCAAAAGATCAATACTACCTGATTGAATTGGTTTAATTCTTTTTCAAATAACTCTCTCATTGAGACATTTGTAGTCATCTTTGTTGATCTTCCTATTTTTATTCTCCCCCTGTTCTTACTTGGATACTGGTTTTACTACAATGGTAATCTCAACTGATTTATAAGAAAATATAGTTTTACTTGAAATCATGAACAAAAAATGTTCAAAAAAGAACAGCTTATGATTATTTTTTATGGAACAGTTGTCGCGCTTATTACTTCCCTAATTATTCAACAGTTTGTAAACATTGATAGACCAGAACAGCACTTGACTGCTTGATGAAAGCTCTTGCTTGATCATCTGCCTGATGCCAGCTTTCCTTCTGATCATGCAACAGTTAGTATGGCTTTCTGGATGGGAATTCTTCTTGCTTGATATAAACAGTGGAGCCTAGCATTATTATTTCCATTTATTTTCATGAACCTTTCAAGAGTCATTGCTTGAGTACACTGGCCATTTGATATTTTGGTTTGAACATTTGTGGGATGTCTCATGGCATATCTGACTTACAAATATATTCACCAATTAAAATTTGTAAAAACTCTCAATTTGTGGATAATGAAGATGCTGAATTATATTAAATTATAGTATTTTGAACTCAAAAATATATGAGAAAAAACAAACCAACTATTGCTTTGACTGGTTGATGAAGTGGAGGTCATATTTTTCCACTTGTTTCAGTATATACCTATCTACAAGAATCCACTGTCAAATATAATTTCTTGTGGATATGAGAAGAATGATGACTTGAAGATGAAATCTCAGCTAAGTATTGAATTGATTTTCATGATATTGCTGCTGGAAAGATCAGAAGATATTTTGATATAAGAAACTTCTATGAACCTCTCAAAAATATGACATGATTTGTTCAATGAATCTATTATATATTAACATATAAAATAGATATTGTCTTCTCTAAATGATGATATGTTAGTCTCCCTCTTTGTCTAGCTGCAGCTCTATTAAGAAAAAAAATATATATTCATGAGTCTGACATGAAATGATGACTTGCTAATAAGATTATTGGAAGATTTGCTACCAAAATTTTTACCACTTTTCCTCCTGTAACTCCTTCAGAAAAAATCATTCCCTCATGACAGATTCTGTCTCCAGAGCTTATTGAGTGAATTACCTCCCCTAAAGTCTGAGTAAATAATAGATTAAAGGTACTAGTAATTGCATGAAGCCAGTGATCAACTATCATCTTTAAGAATCTTGTAAAAGTTATTCCTCAGCTTCCTGAAGTAGATTTTGAAATTATCTTGTGAAACAAAAATCTTTCATTCAGAAAAGAACTTGATGTTTTTACTAATACCAGAGTATATGACTTTGTAGATCAAAAAACTCTTTGAATTATTTACAAAACAACTGATATAGCTATAACAAGAGGTTCAGCCACTACTCTTTGGGAACTGTACTACTTCTGAATCCATTCTATTATTGTTCCAATAACTACAGCTTGAGATCATCAAATACACAATGCTGAATATTTTAGAGATAATTATGAAAGTAATATTCTTGATGAAAATAAACAACTTTCTCTTGAAATGTATAAAAAATTACGTCTCTTTAAAGATCTCAGAAAAAGATGACTCAATCTTGATTGATTTTTAGATGCTCTTAAAATAATTGA
>CALDZW010000110.1 GCA_937944175.1 uncultured Candidatus Altimarinota bacterium | reverse complement strand
TAATGATATGGAGTGAACATATGTTACAAGTTTTTCTTGATCCTCGCTATTTCTGAAAGGTAGCAGGAATTTCTAAAATACATATACATGAACAAGTGTGAATTGATAATCTAGAGATTGAATTCATAGAATTAAAGAGACCATTTTATGAAAATATTGCCTTACAGCTTATTGATGAGAAAAAAATTATATTATCATCAAAAGCAAGCTTTTCTTTTTATACAGAGCTTCAAAAAGCTATATTAAAAAATTGATGAAATAGTGATATCTCAATTCTAAAAAAGGATCTCTTAATGGCAAAAAGGGTAAAAAAAACACATAAGGAATTTGATAAAATTTGAGAAGCAATTGCTATAATAGATAAAGTGTATCTTTGTATTGATTGATTAAATAATGAATGAGCACTTATAGGAATGTCCGAAAAGGAGCTCAGAGTATTGATTATAAAAAAAATATTTGAATTTTGATGAGATGGAGAGAGTTTTGAAGCTGTTGTAGCATCATGAACAAATTCAGCTATACCACATCATTTTGCATGAGATGATATTATAGAGGAATGAGTCTTGCTCATTGATATGTGAGCATTATATGATTGATACTGTAGTGATTTTACAAGAACATTCTGGGTGTATTCTGATTCTGTTCAAACAGTTTCTAGTTCTCATAAATGAATATACAATAAATTTACTGAAGTTTATAATATAGTGAGACAGTCTCATCTTCATGCATATAATAACACAGTAGAATGAATGACTGAATCTGAAGTAGATAACCTTTCAAGGAGTGTTATTGTAGATGCAGGGTTTTGAGATCTTTTTATCCATGCAACGGGTCATTGAATATGACTAGATGTCCATGAAACACCACATATAGCTCCATGAAAAGATCTCAAAATTTTTAATCAAACTGCTTTTACTATTGAACCATGAATCTATCTTCCCTGAGAATTCTGAATAAGAATTGAAGATATAGTATTTATGAAAGATTGAAAGTTAGAAAAAGTTACGAGTATTCCAATTTAATTACTAAATAGCATTGATGGACCTAAGTATACAGCATTATGCAATTTCATTGAAAGTGATATTAAAAAGAAAAGACTGAAAGGTCCTAGTTATTAAGGTACCTGAAGGTCCAAGGATGTGATGATATTATGATTTACCTTGATGAAGAATTGATGTATGAGAATTTAAGGTAGATCTTTTAGATATACTTTGAAGAGAAATTTATGAAGAATTATGAAATATAAAGTTTCAACTACAGTGAACTCCAATTGCAAATGCCCGAGTATATTGTAAACCATGTGAAAAATATAACTATGAAGAATATATTTTTTACAATTTTTATGAATGAAGATATCTTTGAGGAGATATTAAACTAAGCAATGAACACTGTGAATATAAATGGATTGATCTTGAAGGTGTTAATATAGAAACATATTTCTTAGAATGATTTAGGGATGGGATTGTACAATATTTACAGTTAAAAAACAATGATTAATTTTCAAAAATTTCTTGAAAAATATTATAAACCAGAGGAGAAGGTTATTATATGATGTTCGACATGAGCTGACTCTATGTTTGTTTTGTATAATGTTATGAAAACAAGTTACAAAAAAAATATTGTCGCTTGTTATTTTAATCATAAGACGAGACCAGATACTGATAGTGAAGAAAAATTTTTAGAGAAATTATGAGAAAAAGAAGGATTTATTGTTGAGTCAGCAAGTTGTGACTTTGAGAAAATAAAAAAATTATATCCTCAGAAGTGATTTGAAGAATTAGCTAGAGAAAAAAGATATCAATTCTTTAATGCTATAATGCATTTATATTGATCAGAAAAAGTTATCCTTGGTCATCATCTTGATGATAAGATTGAAACGTTCTTTTTTAATTTAACAAGAGGTTCAAAACTTACATGACTTGTAAATATGACTGAAAAATCAGGCTCAGTATTACGCCCATTATTACAAACAAAAAAATGAGAAATTTATGATTATCTACATAATAATAAATTACATTTTAATGAAGATAGTACAAATACTGATACCACTATTACAAGAAATTATTTAAGGAATGATGTTATTCCATTATTTGAAAAAGTAAATTCAAATTTTAAAAATCACTTGTGAGATACCATGGAATATTTCTGAGAATTGAAAAATGAAATAGATATTATGGTGGTAAGTTTTTTGGAAAATCAGAAAGATGAAATTATAAAGGACAATAAATATAAAGAGTTTTTAAATAAAAATGATCAGTATTTATGATTTTTTTACATAGAAAAGTACAATAAAAAAACTAAATTAATGAAAAAAGAAATAGTACATCATATTTTCTCACAATGCAATGATAATTCAAGTATTTGAATGACAAGTAGTAATATTGATGAAATTATCCGATTTATTAATTGAAAAAATAATAAAACCAGTAAAATAATAAAGAAAATGAAACTCATTAAAGAGAATAGAATTATTGTCTATTCAACAATATCATCTTAAAAGTGTGTTAAATATTATGAAAGGAGTATTAATCAAAATAATTGTAGTATTTATTCTACTATATGTTTCAGCAATGTGAATGATAGCTCTTGATTGAATGAGAGAAACCAAAACAGGTTTGAATAAGATAGCAAAATTTGCAATCGTGTATTGATCAAAAGTTGAATTAAATTGAGAAGTTTCTAAAAGATTGCAAGCAAGACTTGATATTGCAAAACAACTATTAGATTCTCAGAAAGTATTGCAAATAATTGTCAGTGGTTGATATGGCCTTTCAGGATATAATGAGTGAGAAGTGATGGCACAATATTTGCTTAATAGATGAGTTTTAGAGAATCAAATAATTATTGACAAGATTTGAGACACAACAATTGAAACTTCAAAGAATGCATTTGAAATAAATAAGAAAGCAGGGTTTTATCCAAATTCATGAGTTATTTGAGTAAGTCAATTTTTTCATTTGACACGAGTTCATCTAGCATTAAGAAAAGCATGATTTGTGAATATATGAAGTGTGAGCCCTCAGTTTAGAGAACTCAGAGATATATACTCTCTTGCAAGAGAAGTTCCAGCATATCTAAAATATTTCTTTTGATGAATAGATACTACTTGATTAGATATTAATTGAGATGATCTAAAAATTATTGGAAAAAAAGTTATTAATTCTGTGAAAGAATAATATGTCTTCAGTTCCTCAAATACTTTCTTCAAAATGATATGATTTTAGAATGCATACATTTCAACATGATCTTGCTTGTAAGCAGTTTGCAATTGAGGCATCAGAAAAGTTATGAATTACCATAGATCAAATATTTAAAACACTCATTGTTCAGTGATGAGATATTTTTTATTGTTGTATTCTTCCTTGAGGTTTTGAATTAGATTGTAAAAAAATAGCAAAAATAGTGTGAGCTAAGAAAATTTCTTTTCCAAAAGAAGAGATAGTTTCTAAAGTTACTGGATATAATTTTGGGTGAGTGAGTCCTATTGGCCAGAAAAAACAACTACAAACTTTTCTAGATAAGGATTGCAATAACTTTAAAACTCTATTTATAAGTGCATGAGCTCATTGAGAAGAAATTCAAATTTCCCCTAAAGACCTTCAACAGATAACAAAAGCAGAGATTTTAGATATAAAGAGAACATAATTTAAGGTTAGTTATACATCTCATAGATATCTTATCTTCATATTTTTTAATAAGTCAGTAGTAATGAATAAAAAAGCATTTGATATTATAGTTATATGAGCAGGAAGTGGTTGATTAACAAGTGCAATTGGATTATCTCAAGCATGAAAAAAAGTAGCACTTATTGAGTCATGAAAAATTGGAGGTGATTGTACTAATGTCTGATGTATTCCATCAAAGGCACTTATAGATATTGCTTCAAAAAATCCAGAAATCTGAGTTGTGAAGGCTTTAGAAAGAGTAAGAGAAATGAGGCAACATTTCAGAAATGAAGAGACTCCAGAGTGGCTTAAGAATTTTTGAATCACATTCTTTGCAGGGAAGGGATCATTTATTGTTAAAAATACAGTTGAAATACACACAGTAGGGACAGTGGACCTGCTGTCCCTGCAAGAAAGTAGTGAAATAGAAGAATCAGGATACCCAGAAGGAGTATCCCTACAAGAAAAAAATAATCAACAAATAACAGCTAAACAGATAATTATTTCAACAGGGTCACATCCAAAAATATACGATATTCCATGATTGCCAGCTTCAAAAGTACTTACTAATGAGAGTATCTTTGAGGTTACTGAAGATATCAAAGATTTACTTGTTATTGGTGGATGATATATTTGATGTGAGCTAGCAGAGAGTTTTGCAAATTTATGAGTACAGGTTACTATTGTTCAAAGAAATGATAGATTGATTCCAAGAGAAGAGGAAGAAACAAGTGAGTTGATTACAGAATCTTTTTTGAAAAAATGAATAAAGATTTTCACAAACTCAACTATTACATCAGTAGAATCAGAAAATATATTGTGTATTCAAAATAACTCAACACAAAAAATAACAAAAATACCATTGTGAAAAGTCTTAGTAGCATTATGACGTGAGTCTAATAATTTATGATTAAAAATAGAAAATGGATTAGTGCAGTATAATAAGAAATGAATAAAAACAAATAAATACAATCAAACAGTTTCTAAAAATATATATGCAATTTGAGACTGTGTACAATGAAATCCTCAATTTACCCATTGGGCAAACCATGAAGCACGTGGTGTAATCAGAAATATAATATTTCCATACATAAAAAAATGTGTAAGGAATTCACCGCTTCCAGCAACGCTGTATACTCATATTGAGGTTGCAAGAGTTTGAAAAACATATTCAGAACTTCTTGAGTATTACAATAGTGATGATATAGTCTCAAAAATTCTGTATTTTGATCAAAATGATAGGAGTATAGTCACGAATGATGAGGGGGGATTTGTAAAGATCAATTTCAAAAGAGTAAGTGGGAAAATACTTGGAGCTACTATTGTATGAAAGGGGGCATGAGAAATGCTTCCAGTACTGACATTGGCCATGAATGATAATATATCAGGATACAAATTATCATCTCAAATTTTTGCATACCCAACAAAATCAGAACTTATAAAAAAAGTAGCAGACCAATTTACTGTGTGAACACTCAGTAACATTCGCTGAGAGCTTAAGTATTTTTTCAAAGATAATTTATTACAGATAGTAACCGCTTTAGTATGGATATCATTTATCACTA
The DNA here is from genome assembly GCA_937944175.1 of uncultured Candidatus Altimarinota bacterium. Taxonomy (GTDB): domain Bacteria; phylum Patescibacteriota; class Gracilibacteria; order BD1-5; family UBA6164; genus CALLPO01. The sequence continues at coordinate 4,731 of CALDZW010000110.1, read as the reverse complement.
TATATCTTTGTTTGAAATCATATTATGGTCTAACTAATCTTGAGCTTGCTAAAAAAATGTTTCAATTTGTATGACAAAATGCTGTGTGGGGACCATTAATATACATACTGTTGTATGCGATTCGTCCCATTGTCCTCTTTCCTGCAACACTCATGACATTGATGAGTGGAGCACTATTTTGAGTCTTTTGAGGTTTTATATTTACCATGATTTGAGAGAATATGAGTGCAAATTTTGCATATTTTCTTGGAAGAGTGTTTTGAAAAAAAATGTTAAAACCTGACTCAACAGGGATTGTAGCTGACCTAAGGGATAAGCTTAGTGGGGATTCATTTGTTCCAATATTGATGACTCGTCTTCTCTTCTTTCCATTTGATATGGTAAATTACTCCGCAGGGATGTTAAAAGCACGTTGGAGATGATTTTTCCTCTGAACAGCTATAGGAATTATTCCATGAGCACTTATGGTTATTATAGCATGAGCATCAATCAAAAATGTAAGTGAGTTTGATCCTTCAACTATCAGTTTTGAACCACAAATGCTTGTATATTCTTGAATAATTTTTATTCTCTCTTTAGGACTTGCTAAATATTTGAAGAAAAAAGATTTTTAAAATGAATTATTGTGAAAGTAATTTATGTTTTGTAAAAAAGTATTCTATAGTTCTAATCCATCCCCTATTGGGACTTCCTTTGGAAAAGGAAAAAGTTTACTTGTTTTTGTCTGAAAAAGATGTACAGAATTTTATTAGTAGCAGCAACTCAGTGAGAGCTAGGAGTTATTAAAAAAGAATTTAAAAAAAATCAATCTGATTATAAAAATATACAGATTGATTTTTTGCTGAGCTGAATATGAAATTACAACACAATTTATTCTTTGCAAAAACAATTGTCTGAAAAAACATATGATTTTGTATTGAATATTTGAGTATGTTGATATTCTAGACTTTACCCTAATGGGGGAGATTGAATGAATTCTCATACTTCTATTAAGCTAGAAGTTTTAATCCACCCTAGCCCTCCTTTGAAAAAGGAGGGGATAGCACAATGCATTCAAGTAGCAAGAGTGAAAAACATGGCAAATCATAAAGAACTCCTTGTTCCCATATTTTTAAAATTTGCTCAATTAGAGAGCATTATATCGAGTGAAACTCCAGTGTATAATAGTGAACTTATATCCCCCCTCCTTACAAGGGAGGGGGTTAGGGGGTGGGTTGACATGGAAAGTTACTGAGTGGAATATGTGTGTGATAAATTTCAAACTCCAAGAGTCATGTTAAAAGTTCCAGTTGATGAAATATGAGAAGAAACAAGAAATTTTGATATCCAAAAAGCAAAGAAGCTCTTAGTAGAAAATATTGATTATCAAAAACTACTACAACAAATATCTCATTATTTAGAACAGGATAAAATAAACAGTAAAAATAATTTATTACATAAATATGATTTAGAATTAATTAAAAAAATTCAGTTATACTATAAGATGACTGTAACTGAAAAAATTCAATTTAAAAAACTCTATAGCAAATATAAAGTTTTAATTGAACAGGAATGATGAGAAAAATTTGAAGAGTTTTTTGAAAAAAATAAAACTCTTTCAAAATGAGATTTTTTTGTTAATTCTTAGTGTCCTTTAATATATTTTCAAGTTCAAAAATGAAAGTGTATGCATGGTCATCAACAACTCAATGATCTTTTAATTGATGTACTAATACACATTGAAGATGCGCATTAATTTTTTCCAAGTTTTGTCTTCCATCTTGTCAAGTTATCAAATTAAGAGTTCATTCACTTAGTTCTTTTTCTAAAAAAGATCTTATCTGTTCACTTGGAAAAGTGGTTTGTGTGTAACTTTCTGATCCAATAAATGCTCATGGTTTTTGATTTCTTTTAGTTCTTGAAACTGATTGAGCGAGAGCTGATTCTAGATTTGCATGCATATATCTGATTTAGTTATATAATTTTACTGTAAAATATTTTCCTTTTACTTAGAATATAATTATAATAAATTTATTATATACTATAATACAATACAAATATGTCAAATAATGAAGAACTAAAAAATGTAATTACTATTGGAGGGGATATATTCACTCCTGGGGAAGATGTTGATTTATTCTTGAAAAGAGCAAATAGACATGGAATAATAGCAGGAGCTACTGGTACAGGGAAGACTGTAACTTTGCAAATTTTGGCAGAACAGTTTTCAAAAGCAGGAGTACCTGTTTTTGCTAGTGATGTTAAGTGAGATTTAGCTTGAATTGCTATGGCATGAAAAGATCATCCAAAAGTTCAAGAGAGACTAGAGCACATTGGAATTAAAGATTGGTCACCAAATGCTTTTCCAAGTATATTTTGGGATTTATATGGAGAAAAAGGTCATCCAATAAGAACTACAGTGAGTGAAATGTGACCAATACTATTATCACGTATGCTTGATTTGAGTGATACTCAAGATGCTATATTGCATATTGCTTTTAAATTAGCTGATGATGAAGGATGGCTCATTCTTGATCTTGATGATCTTGAAGCTGTAATTGGCTATATGGATGAAAATAAAAAAGAACTCAGAAAAGACTATTGAAATATTAGCACAGCATCAGTTGGTGCTATTAGAAGAGATATATTAGTTCTTAGAGAGGCTGGCTGAGAAATATTTTTTGGAGAACCTGCTTTAATACTTGATGATATTATGAGAAGAGACTTTTCTTGACAATGAGTGGTAAGCATTATGGATTCAAGAAAGTTAATGTCAGATGCAAGAATGTATTCTACATTTTTATTGTGGCTTATCTCAGAGCTTTTTGAAGAACTTCCAGAAGTATGAGATCTTGATAAACCGAAACTGGTTTTTTTCTTTGATGAAGCACATTTGCTCTTTAGAGACGCACCAAAGGTTCTTGTAGAAAAAGTAGAACAGGTAGTCAGACTTATTAGAAGTAAGTGAGTAGGGATCTACTTTGTTACTCAGAATCCAACTGATATTCCAGAAACAGTGAGAAGTCAATTATGAAATAGAGTTCAACACGCGCTCCGTGCTTTTACTCCTAAAGATCAAAAAGCAATCAAAGTAGTAGCGGAAACATTTAGGCAAAATGATGATTTTGATATCAAAGAAGCTCTGACTGATATGAAAGTATGAGTAGGACTGGTAAGTTGTCTTGATGATAAATGAACACCTCAAGTAGTAGAAAAGACACTCATTCGTCCACCTGAGTCAAGGATGTGACCACTGACAGATGAAGAAAGAACAAGTATTATCAACAGAAGTCCATTTGCAGGAATGTATGAAAAAACTATTGATCGTGAATCTGCTGATGAAATTCTTGAAAAATTAGAAAATTCAGCAGAGCAAGAAAAAGCAGAAGCTCTAGAAAAGGAAAAAGAACAAATAGTAGCTGATAAAAATATACCGATGTGGCAGGAAATGCTTTTTGGAACAAAAAAGAAAAAGTGATTCATTCAAACAGTATGAAAATCTGTAGTCAGGAAAGCAGGGAATAAGATTGCTACAAATATTGTAAGAGGAGTATTGGGGGGATTATTGAAGTAATGAAACTTATATGTTATGAAAAATATTTGTTGGAGAAGATATTATAAGTTATTTATAGTATATATGTTATCAGTATGCTGTTTGCTACCGGTTTACAATGGAACTTTGAATTTCTCTCTTGAGTTGAAAGATTTTCTTGTGCCTTCAGAGTATTTTAAAGAGCTATGGTGATTTTTTTCAAATATAACTTTTTATATGCTTATTTTATATCTTATGTATAAAATTTTGTATTTAAAAGAGAAGACTTATTGGAAGACATTACTATTGATTATATTGACTCCTTTTACATGGTTTATTGGTAGTTTTTTTGGAAGTATATTTTGGATCATTTATATTGAGATATTTTTGATAAAGTAAAGCATTTATGATCATCTACCTAGAAAGACAAGCTCAAGAGTACGAGCAGACGAAAAAAATACTATCAGTATATAAGCATGCTGATATTATTTTGATTGACCATTATAAAAATGTTTTTGATAAAACTGGATTTAATAATCAAAAAGAAAGATCAATTATTATTGCAAAACTCACTTCACCATCAATACTAGAGGCACCAAAAAACTATGGCCATAACAATGAACATGCATACTTTTTTAAAACGAGTTTGAATTGTGTATATGATTGTGAGTATTGTTTTTTGAAATGAGCATTTAAGAATGATATGCAGGTATATTTTGTAAATTATGATGACATAAAGGAGCAGATAGAAGAGAAAGTGGTATGAATTAACAAAAATATGCCAGTAGGGTACGAATGCATTCGTACCCTACAAGATGACAGTAATTCAGACTATGAACTTCAACTAAAATCAAATTATACCAATGCAATTTGGTTGTATTCTTCAGATTATTCAGATATACTTTGAATGAATGGAATCTCATGATTTCTTGAAGAATTCGTGCCATTCTTTGAGCAGTTAAACAGTAATGACAATAGAAAAAAAGATGTAATGATGGAAGTCAGAACTAAATCTTGAAATATTAAACCAATATTAGATCTCTGATTTGTACCAGAATACACTGAATTTGCTTTTAGCCTAAATCCTCAATCACTTATTGATAAGTACGAAACTGGAACTTCTAGCTTAGAGAGTAGAATTAATGCAATTAATACACTTTTGGGTAAATGATATAAAGTCTGAGTGAGATTTTTGCCACTTCTTCCTGTTAAGAATTATA
>CALDZW010000109.1 GCA_937944175.1 uncultured Candidatus Altimarinota bacterium | reverse complement strand
AAAAAATGTTATATTTGTCTTGATGAAAAATAGTATTTACAATACCATATGCAGAGATTTTATACACCAGATTTAGACTCAAATAATCCAGTCTTTATGTTAGAAGATAAAGATAAAATTTTTCAATTAACAAAAGTTCTGCGATTGAAAGAACAGGATAGTATAATATTGTTTGATTGACAACAATTAATAGATCATGTTTATGTAATAGATCAAGTCACAAAAAAGAAGATTACTTTGAATAAAAAAGAAGTGATAACCAAAAACTCAGAACAGGAAAGAAGTATTTCACTTGTTCAGGCATTACCAAATAAACTTGAAAAATTAGAATATATCATTCAAAAGTGAACAGAAATATGAATGAGTAAATTTATTATTTATAGAAGCAAAAGGAGTCAAAAAAATATTTTAACTGATAAAAAAATATTGCGTCTTAAAAAAATTATTATTGAAGCAACCGAGCAATGTGGCGGAAATATAATTCCCAAATTAGAAATTATGAACGTAGTGACAGCAGATCTGCTGTCACTAAACGGATCAAATGTATGTTGCCATACCAAAAATGAAACATCAATAACTTTAGCTGAATGTATAACACACATTGAGCCAGATGAAATGTGAGATATTAATATTTTTGTCTGACCAGAGTGATGATTTAGTGAGAGAGAAGTAGAGGATTTTACAACACATGATTTCTTGAAGATCCATCTTGGAAAGAGGATTTTACGAACCGAAACCGCATGAATTTGTGTGGCTTTTGCTTTGAGTCAATTTATAAGATAATCAACATTATATGAGTGATCTTCTCAGCTTGGATGTGTGTGAAACATCTACTCCAGACTTCAAGAGAAAAATACTATCAGATGTAATTATTGATCGAGGATCAAGGTATACGGTTGTTATTTGATATATTGAAAGCAAAAAGGATGTCTCAGTTTGTATGAAAGAAATTCTCAGAGACAAGTACTTCAGAAAATCTTCTCATAATAGTTATGGATTTAGAGCTAAGCAAGAAAATGGATCTATACTAGAATCGAAAAGTGATGACTGAGAGTCATGAGCTGGAAATTGCATTCTCAGAGAATTACAAAGATGACAATGTGTGAATGTCATTATAGTAGTCACTCGCTATTTTTGATGAATTCAATTGCACGCTGATAGATTTAAAAACGTAATTGATGCCACTAAAAAATGAATAGAAACATTTAAAAAGTAACTATAAATGTGGTTCCATCATCATTTTTTGAAGAAACCATAATTTTCCATTTGTATATGTCAGCAATTTTTTTTACAAGTGACAGTCATATCCCAAATCATTCACTGTTTCTTGATTCATCTCATTTAAAAAATCTGTTGAATATCTTTCAAATATTTTTATCTGATATACCAATTCAATTATCACTAATTTGTAACTTATTTCCATCCATTTTTATGATTATTTCTCATGATTTCTTATTATATTTAATAGCATTTCATATAATATTAGCAATGAATATATATATATAATCTTTGTTGGCTATTATAGTCTTTTTTTCAGGAATATCTATTGAGACATGTATATCTTTTTCACTAATTTTTGATCAGAAATCTGATACTATTTCTTCAACTAATTCTTTTAAGTTTATAGAACTTTTTTCTTTAAAATTATCAATATCAGAAAGCTTAACGAGTGATTCAATGAGTGAGTTAAGCTTAGAAACCTCTTCTCTCATTTCTCAAACCATTGTATCATCATATGTTTTTATTTCTTTGAACAACTGCAAATTTGAATCTATTACAGCAATAGGAGTTTTTAGTTCATGTCAGGCATTGTGAACAAAATTTTTCATATCATTCATATTTGATTCAAGTGGAGAAAATGATTTGTTTATGAATACTTTACCAACAAAAAATAGAGCAATAGAAAAGAGTCAATTAATGAATAAAAAACCTAGTAGATCAGAGAGGAGGTCATCAAATCAATATGTAACATTTAGTAGGAGTATAAAAAGTCAATTATCAGATGTTCTAACCTTTTTTACATAGTATCTATCTTTTTTTTGTCAGCTAAGAAAATCATCTTTTTCTATTACATCTTCTAGGTAATCACTATCAATATTTCATCTAATATTTACACTTAATATATTATAATTTTTATCAAAATGTATATAGTTGAAATTTCTTGTAGGTGTATTTGAAATTTGTACTTTTTTTTTGTCTTGACACCTTGGTCAGCAGGGTCATTTTGGATGTTTTCTTTGTGGTAGAAAGCGGTCAGTATTTATTCTTTTGGTGATATTTTGTAATTTTTCTTCAGCTTTTTCTCACGTGCTAATTTCATGAATGATTTGATGAACAAAGTTTTTTTCATTGCTACTTACTCTGTAATATTTAGCTATAAAGAAAATTGTACCTAGAATTGATATTAACACAAAAATTACCACTACAAATGTTATGGCAAGTTTTGCTTTAGTTTTTTTTATTTCTGGATTCATTTTATGCTATTAGAAATCAATATCACTTTTTTGTTTCTATAACTTCTTTTCATAGCTTTTTTCTGAGATATCAGATATAGACATCAATAGTTTTAGAAAACATAAAGTCTCCAGCAGATTCTCACCAAACTGTTTCATATATTTCTTGCCT
>CALDZW010000108.1 GCA_937944175.1 uncultured Candidatus Altimarinota bacterium | reverse complement strand
AATAATACAGACAACATAGCTCTTCTCAACAAATGACTTGAAGATATGTGATTAGCAGATAAAAAAATACACTTAGAATGATAAATATTCTCAGTGTATTTTTATTTCAATAATAATTCTCGTAAAGATTTTTCAGCTTCAGAATATCAAATTTCAATAAATTCTTTAGATTTATGAAAATCAATGATATCAAGCTTTCAAAATGAAGGTCTCATAAATAGAACCTTTTTTCATGGTGTAGCCAGACTTACATCCTCGTTTACTTTCATCAATGAAATAATAGAACGCTTGATGATTTCAAAATTGTTTCTAAAAAATCATGATGAGTACGTCAATCATAGGAATTGCTTTGTCTTCTCAATTTTTCCAGTATTGATTTTTAATGCTGAAACAGCAATAATGTTTTCACTTTCAAGAACTTGAATAGGAAGATTCATCATGATTCATCAATCTACATGTGAGACTCAATTAATTTTTTGAGGCATAAATACTCAAGGAATACTCATACTAGCTCTCAGAGCATCAACTATTCTTCATTTTTCTAGTATGACAGATTCAGATGTTTCAACGTTAGTAGTGATAATTTTGAGTGGAATATGAGTTTTCTCAATAAGAGTTTCGCCAAAAAGCTTTTGAAGTTCTTCTGTAATCTTTTGACCTTTTATTAATCATGTTTTTAAATCTGGATCAATAAGACGTAGGTAATTTGTTTTTTCAGCAAAATTAATAAGACTTTCAAGAGGGAGTCATGTAGCAACTCAAGCTGCAACAATAGCTCACATGGATGTTCATGCTACTTCAGTTATTTCTATATTGTTCTCTTCAAGGTATTTCAATACTCAAATATGAGCTATCCCTCGAGCCCCTCATCCACCAAGAACTAATCAATATTTCATTAGATATTTTATTATAATATAGTTTATATTACACAAAGAACGTGATAGGCTTTTTGTAAATCCTTTCAATCCACAAGAACTGTATAGTGTGTATGATCTTTTATCAATTGAGCATTTCTTATTCAATTCATATAGAGTCACTTAGATACTTTATATGATAGTCATTTTTTTATTTCTTCAATGTTAAATGAGAGTAATCAAAGATTTTTTTTGTGTTCAGTAATATCAATTTGATTAAATTCTTTTCCTATTTGATCAGAATAATAATCTTCATACACAATAAAACTTTGTACTCATCAAATCATTTTATAGATATAATGTCACTTCTGAGGTGAAATACCTTTAAATGCACTTATATGCTTTTCATGACTTTCAAAGTAGATGATATGTACCTTTTTTTTAACAGTCATTCATGTAAACAAATGAGAAATTGTATGATCAATTTCTTTTTGTGATATTTTTTTTCTAACTCTTGAAAGAGACATTTTTATTGCCTCTACAGTAACATGTTTCTCTCACATCCTTTCTTGTATAAAAGGATGCATATATTCAGCATACCCAGCAGTATTAATATATCCATTTGCTAAACCATCTTCAACAAAATCATTGGATGCAATGATTTCTTCAAGAATAGATGTAAGTGTTTGTTTCATAAGTTAATTTTCTGAATGTGCATTTAGGTAATATTTATTGTGATAGGAGTCTTTAGGATCTCAAATCGTTGTTAAAGATTTTCATGAGGTTAATTGTAAATAACTTAAAATGAATCAAATAACTTTTTTGAATATAATTTCCTTATTCATTTTTCAATTACTATTTGTTTTAGAACATGCATTACTTCATGCACAAAAATAATATTCAGCTCAAATTTTTTCCCATGTTAGATTATCTGATCTAACATGGGGAATACTAATAGTTCATGCCTTATATGGCAGGATACAACTACCATCTAGTGTCCATATGAAATCAATCATGGAATCATGGGTCTTTATGTAATCTTTTACTTTTTCTCATTGCTCAAGAGTGATATCTCATCCTACTGCCTTAGACCATTGTAATCATATTACTCAAATGAAAGGATTAGATGTATATGGTCAATCAATTCATCTTCATGATGTGTTTCATGGAAATAAATTTGTATTGTCATCTTTTTGAATTCAAGACTGTTTAACTATTTTATCAAGATGATCAATGGCTTTCAAAATTGGAGAATCCTTGTTGATATTTTTTGTTTTTCAAGCTTTCAACGTTCTCTTCACCTCTATAATTCAACAAACTGATTCAATTGAGACAATCTCAATTCACGCAGATATTTCAATCAATGGCATGATATTTGCATCTCTAATAATTATATCTGCTTGGTAGAGTTGATCAGATCTTTTTAAATTCTCATATGAGGCAATATATCATGATACAATTTTAAACCTAGGTGGAATGAATTTTTCTAACATATTAATTACAAACCTTTCAACTAAGGCTCAAGATTCTGTAATATTCTTTACTCATTTTTGTTCTGATAATAAAAATCTAGATTTTTTGATTATTCAATTTAACTCATCTAAATGTATTTCAAATATTTCATCAAAGCTTGCCATGCAGTATACAAATTATATTCTATAAACTTTTATTGTTAATCTCTTCATTCATTCTGCCAACAAAGCTTTCCAACTTCTCAACTGTCTGCTCTTTTGTTTTATAATTCCTTACAGCCACTGTTCCAGCTTTTTCTTCTTCTTCTCAGATAACAAGTATATAATTATTATGCATTTTTTCTGCATTTCTTACTTTCTTATTGAGTCCATCAGAGGAATAATCTCATGAAACTCTAATATTACTGTTGAGTAATTCATGTTCTACTTTTTTAGCATAATCATCAAATTTATCTGCTACTGGAATTATTTTTACTTGCCTTGGTGCTAACCATAGTGGAAATGTTCCTGCAAAGTGTTCTATAAGTACTCATAAGAACCTATGACTTGATCCAAGAATAGCCACATGTAATACTGCTGGCTTTTCATCCTCTCATTTTTCATTTGTGTAGATCATATTAAAGTTCTCTGGCTGTATAAAATCAAGCTGAACTGTTGTTAACTGCCAATCCCTTCAAATAGCATCTTTTACTTTTATATCTATTTTTGGTCAATAGAATGCAGCCTCTCATTCTTCAACTGAATATTCTACTCACCACTTTTTAACCATTTCAATGAGTGTTCATTCAGCTTTATTCCAAACTTCATCGTCTCCAAAGTATTTGTCTTTATTTTGCATATCTCTTATAGAGATCTCTACTTTAAAATCATTGAATCAGAAAGTCTTATATACTTTTTCCATGAGTCAAAGTATCATCTCAACCTCCTGAGCAATCTGAGAATGCCTTACAAAATGATGAGTATCATCTTGAGTCAGTGCTTTTACTCTTGTAAGTCATGAAAGTTCTCATGTTTTTTCATTTCTATAACATGTAGTATTTTCAGCATATCTAAATGGCAATTCCTTATAAGAATGCGGAGTTGCATTATAGAGCTCAAAATGATGGGGGCAGTTCATAGCCTTTAATACAAACTCATTTCATTCCTTATCAGTCATTACTGGCATCATTGCATCATACTTTCACATATGACCACTAGTTTCATATAATTCTTTTTTTGCAATATGAGGTATTGTAACAAAGCTATATCAAAGTTTTGTTTTCTCCTTCCTCATCCAGTTCTCAAGTTCATACTTCATTATTTCTCAATTTGGTAAAAACAGAGCTAGTCATGGTCACACTTTTTCAGAAAAAGTGAATAGGTCTAGCTTTTTCCCAATAACCCTATGATCTCTTTTTTTCGCTTCTTCTAGCATTTTTAGATGAGCATCAAGTTCTTCTTTATTATCAAAAGCATAAGCATATATCCTAGTTAATTGCTGATT
>CALDZW010000107.1 GCA_937944175.1 uncultured Candidatus Altimarinota bacterium | reverse complement strand
TGAGGCACTATCCAGTGTAAAAATGAAAAGTATTTCTAAGCCAATGGAAGTTGAAATATTAGAAAAAGAATTAAGAACTCTAGAAATTGAGTTAGAAGCAAAAAAAGCAGAGCAAAGTAGGGACAGCAGATCTGCTGTCCCCACAGAGAAGATCTCTGAACTAGCAAAAAATATTGCCTCTAAAAAAGAACAGGTTCAAACTCTGACATCAGCTTGGAAAAAAGAAAAAGATTTAATTGTAGAAATCAAAACTCTCAGAGAAAAAGTTGATACTCTAAATATAGAAGCAGATCATTATGAAAGAGAAGGAAATCTCTGAGAGGTTGCAAGAGTGAGATACTCCGAGATTCCAAATACTACAAAACGTATTCATGAAACTGAAGAAAAACTTCAAGTACTTCATAAAAATGGAAAAAGCTTTTTACGAGACAGAGTAGAATCAGAAGATATTGCTGAGATTATTGCCAAATGGACATGAATTCCTGCAACCAAACTCCTTGAAACTGAAAAAGAAAAACTTCTTTCTCTAGAAGATATTTTAAGACAATCTGTTATCTGACAGGATGCCGCTATTACTGCAGTAAGCAATGCCATTAGAAGAGCAAAAGCCTGACTGAGTGAGGCTGACAAACCTCTTGGAAGTTTTCTCTTTTTAGGCCCTACTTGAGTTGGGAAAACAGAAACCGCTAAAGCACTTACTGAAACACTTTTTAATGATAAAAATGCTTTTATCAGAATTGATATGAGTGAATATATGGAAAAACATTCTGTCTCTAGACTCATCGGATCACCCCCTGGATATGTATGACATGAAGAAGGATGACAACTGACTGAAGCTGTCAGAAGAAAACCATATTCAGTGATACTCTTTGACGAAGTAGAGAAGGCTCATCCTGACGTGTTTAACACCCTTCTTCAAGTGCTTGATGATGGAAGACTCACAGATAGTAAATGAAGAACAGTTGATTTCAAAAATACTATTATCATCATGACTTCTAATATTATAGAAGATAACTTAAAAGAGTTCTTCAGACCAGAATTTCTCAATAGGATTGATGATATCATAAAATTTAATGAACTTGATGAAACACTGATTATCTGAATAATAGATATACTTCTGAAGAATGTAGCCACCACTCTGTCAAACCAAGATATTCAAGCAGAGTTTAGCGATAATCTCAAGAAATACATTGCAAAAACCTGATATGATCCTGATTTTGGAGCAAGGCCTCTCAAAAGAGCCATTACTAATACTATTATGAATAGTTTAAGTATGAAACTCTTATCTGGAGAGATATGTGCCTGAGAAAAAATAGTGATAGATATTGATTCAAAATGAGATTTAGTGATAACAAAAAAGAACTCATAATGAGCTCTTTTCTGATTGTTTCTTGGGTTTTTGATTTTTAAAAAGAAATATGTTAAAGTTGTTGATATTAACTTTAATTAATCTCCTTTTTTCTTATGTCAATAATAACTCAGAGCACCAAAATGTATAGTAGACCAGATAAGGTTAAACATATAAAAGATAGTATGGATGTAGTTAATCTTCTTCAACTATCTGATGACACAAAAGGTTCAATCAATGACATTAGGTCTAAAATCTTATATATTGCTAATGTTAGCAGTTTTGATCTAAGAGATCTCAAGAATGATATATTAGAATTGAATAATAAAACATTAGCCTGAAGAGAATATTCTTATCCTTGAGAGAACTTTTTTTCTATAGAGTATAATACACTTAAAAAAGTCCACTCAACAATCATGTGACAAAACCCACAAGCATTCTTACAATTACTTTTAACAAATATCAATACATTATTACAAGAACATTTACCAAGCAGTTTTGAGCTTACAAAAATACCAAATATATCCGAGGAAGTTGCATCTATTAATGCTAACTGAACTAATTTTAATGAGCAGTTTAATAAAATCAGTAATAGCCTATGACATTCTTGAGAAATATTATTTTTACAAGAGTGTATAAAACAAAATCTCTGTATTGAAAATATAATTGATTTTTCCTCTAATCAAATGCAAAATAAAAAATGACTAGATTGAGATAATTTATTTATTTACTGTGACTATAATAACATTAAATCCTTAGCAGAAACAAAACAAAAATTTCTAGTAAACGAAAGCACTCTTGATGTAAATATTGATATTAATAAAAGAAAAGCTTTTTGTTTAAGTTGAGGTATTTCAAGTGGACTCATTCAATTATGATATATTCAACAACATATAGAAAACTGATGAACTATCTCAGCTCTATCTTGAAGTAGTATATGATGAGTGATAGGCTCACTTGTTGCGTTTGCATGAAACGATCCTGAAAAAATAAGTAATCTTGTTAGTAATTTAAAAAAACAATTCGGAGATGCTAAATTTGAAGATGGTTGAGATATTAGTACAAATGATAAAATGATAATAAAAGATATCTTTATTAAAGCTTGAAGAATTGTCTGAATTGATGAACATACAATTTTTTCAGATTCAATTATACCAATCACAATTAATGCAAGTAGAGAATATTGATGGTTCTGATTACTTGGAGAACAAGAAGTAATGCTCTGATGAGAACATAAAAGTACTAGACTCTGTAAGAGCATGAGTAAACTTCAAATCTCCACTCTGAGATCCACTTTATGGGAAAACAAAAGTAAATTGAATGGAGTTGTATGATCATGCTGCAAATGAAGAATGAAATCCAATACATCATTTAGAAAACCTCTGAATTCCTCATAATAAGATGGTTGTAATTGATATTTGATATTCTTCGACAGAAAATAAACATCTTGATAAGGTAAAATACCTTTTCAGTTCAGCAATAAAAAGAGATATATATGCTAAAACATTAGTAGAATGAAATTGAGGAAAAGTTATTAATGCTAATGCTGAACCGAGTGATAATAACGAAGGTTTTCTGTTTCATTCTGAAGCCATTAACAATCTTTTAAAAATTTGAGCTCAAAATTATGTAAATACATAAATAAATTCATTATAAATCTTTCATACTCAACTGAATCTTCCCCGTCTTCTCATCAATCCCTGTAACTTTTACTTTTACTGTTTCCCCTACACTAACAAAATCATTTGGATCACTAACATATGCATCAGCTATTTGAGAGACATGCACGAGTCCATCATTTTTGAGACCTATATCTACAAAGGCTCCAAAAGCTACTACATTCCTTACGGTTCATTCAAGAATTGATCACTCCCCTATGTCACTAGCTTCTATTTTTTTAGAGGCTTTTTTATGAGCTGAGTTCACTCGTGGATCTTTTCAAATATTCCTGTAAGAAGTCAGAATAAAATCAACAGTCGTTTGAGAAAAATCTTGAGCAATATCTCCTGGTACATTTGAAATACTTTCAACATCATGTTCTATAATATAGTGAGCCAGTTCATATTGCTCTGGATGAATATCTGTGTTATCAAAGCTTTCTGTACTTTCTGGAATTCTTAAAAATCAAATTGCTTGCTCATAGGCTTTTTCTGATAGTACTTTTTTTAGATCTGTTCTTGAGTTATATGGTCTATTCTTGTATATCTTTTTTGCAAGCCTTTTGTCTACTCATGAAATATGTTGTAATACGTAGATTGAACTGGTATTCACATTAATTCATACTTCATTAACGGTATCCTCTACTACATATCAGAGTTTTTCTTCTAATTTCTTTTCTGGCATATCATGTTGATACATTCCTACTCCAATACTTCCAACTGGAACTTTCACAAGTTCTGATAATGGATCAATAAATCTTCTTCAAATAGATATAGTTCCTCTATCAGTTACATCCAGCTCTTTAAATTCTTCTTGTGCTACTTTACTGGCTGAATACACAGAAGCTCCTGACTCATTTACAATAAATATATTATCTTGAAGGTAATCCCACCCCCTATCCCCCTCCCTTGTAAGGAGGGGGGATTTTATTATTCTTTGAACCAACTCAACTGTTTCGTTACTGGCTGTTCCATTTCAAACAATTACTACATCTACTTTGTGTTTTTTAATGAGTGTCACTATTTTCTCTATTGCTTCTCTCTCTTGATGAAGAAATATTTTAGAAAATTCAACTGGGTTAGCTCACTCATCAAGAATGGCTATCTTACAACCAGTTCTGTATGCTGGATCAAAAACAAGAGCTTTCTTTCCATATTCAGGTTTTGTCATAAGTAGTGCTCCAAGATTAGTCTGAAATGCAGTAATAGCATCATCTTCTCAGAGTTCTGATAATTCTCACATTACCTCATTCTCAACAGATTTATAGAGAGTTTTATATCAACTAGAAATTGCTGCAAGATATAACTCTCCTATCTCAGTTTTCATATCATTATCAAAGTTTCTGACAAATTCATCAAGTAAATCATCACTTACTAATTTTGTTCAAAGGATTTTTAAATTCACTCATCTATTAAGAGCCAGTACCTGATATGGTTTAATTTTTGAGATGACTATTTGAAAATCTGAATAAATACTAAATTTATGGACATCTTTTTTGATATTCTCTGGAAGTTTTTCTATCATTTTTTCTCACTTGATCTTTGAAGTGACAATTGATTTTTTCTGAACATGAGTTCTCATGAAATCTCTAATTTCTGAATCTGCCACTATTTCAGCTGCTATTATTTCATGAGATCATTCTAAAATTTCTTCTTGAGTATTGTTTTTAAGTAATGATTGAAATTCTGATGTAGCAACAAGTTGTTGTAGGGTACGAATGCATTCGTACCCTACCTCTGGATTTTTGATTATATCAGCCACCACCTGAAAGCCTTTTTCAATAGCAATCATTGCCTTAGTCTTTTTCTTGCTTTTATATGGTTTATATAAATCTTCTACTTCCTTGAGAGTAATAGCATTTGTGATACTAGCTAATAACTCAGGAGTCAGTTTCTCCATCTCATCAATAGTATTAATAGCTGTATTTTTTGCCTTCCAGATTTTTTCTATTTTTTCTCTCAGAGCAATAATTCCTCTGATCTGATCTTCATCCAAATCTCCTGTTGCCTCTTTTCTATAACGAGCAATAAAAGGAACCGTTGATCATTCAGCAACTAATTCTAATACAGATTGAATTTGAAAGTCTCTGAGTCATAGTTCTTTTGAGGTGACAAGAGTATAATTAGGTTCTGGTAAAATGTTTTGACTAATATACTTTCACTCTATTATTTCATTCCCTTCTACTTCATTTTCTTCTTGCATATACCTAGCTTTAATAAATAAATTTTGGATGAATATACTGTAAAAGTATGAATAGTAAAACTCAAACAAATAAAAATTTTGATTTATACTAATAAAATTCTGTTTTTTTACTTGTTTTATTTTTTGCACTTTGAACTAGAATGTAAGAAAAAATATTTGACTTTCCATATTTAATATTGTACTATAATAAATATAGTGCTAATAATATAAATAATATGTTTGGAGCAGAAAAAAAAATAAAAGATGCTGCTATAGCTGACTACAGTAAGTGAGCTGAAGAATTAATGCAAAGTAATCCTTCATTAGAAGATGTAAAAATTTTTATCAATTCTGCAGGTCCTCATAAAGCACGAGCTGCTGCAGCTCTTCAAAGAGCCGCCAAGTATAAAAAAAATGGATTGGTTATTTCTGAAGAAGCTGTAAAATATTGAGCAGCAGAGAGTGCAAGTTTAATACAACAAAAGTATGGCGACCTTTCAGTAGAGAAATTAAATGTAATATTACTTAGTTGAACAGCCTCTAAGACTGAAGAAAGAGGAATAAGAGTTTTATTACAGAAAATGAATCTGCAATAAAAGAAATTAATTATAAGCTACATCCTTATTAATTCATCTGAGTGGAAATTAAAAAGCAAATACCTAATTTACAACCTAAAGTTAGAGAAAGATTAATAGAAAATCACACATCAGCAACATGTGAAGTTGTTTGAATTGAAGCTTTTTCAATAACTATTCAACATCCTGAATGAAATTGTAAAGATACACCTATATCTTTACGTGCTCATACTGTAAACACAAGAGTGAAAGCATGAACTATAACATCCTGAATGCAACAACCACTTGTAAGAAATCCAGTGATAGCACTTGAAGCAAAATGTGCATGATGTTTGAGGAATTGTAGGGCTCAATTCTTAACAGCACTTAAACTCCTTCCAGAAAATTAATAAGTGATTATTGATAATATTTTGCGAAGAATGTTCTATGTAGAACAAATAATGTTATCCTATGTTATAAAAATGTAAGATTATTGACTTCATCTAAAAAATATATTAAATATCTTTTAATATTTGATAATATAATATTTGTGAGCATAAAAGTATGCGATTCATTAAAAGACCTTCCTGATGATCAACTTGAATTGATGCTTCAACAAAAGTGAAGAATGGTTTATATTGCATGATCTGTTATTCCAGAAGTAGTTAATAGCATTATTAGAACCGACTGAAGCCCTGTAACTGTTTGATGTGATTCTAGGCTTCTTTATAATATGAAAAGATGATGATGAGGTGAAAGGGAAGGTAGATTCCTACCAGGCATCTGTATTAAATGATGTACATCTTGTGACTGAGAACCCTCTAGCCTTTCATCTGAACAATGAAATAATGGTCGTAACAGATGAATTAAGGTTAAATTTACATTTAAACCTGAGCTTACTAAATAAGTAAGTTAATTAGATTGTTAAATAAGAAATAAGAACGTAAAATTATTATTTTGTTAAACTAAAAAACAAATGAGCTGATCTAATAAACCTTCCCCATGTTTCTATGATACAAATATACTTTGTGATAGAACTCCTCTTTCATCTACAGACTCAGATCCTACTGTTATAGCAGCTAGATCAAATTTTAAAGATTATTCTCAATTTTGTATAGCTTGTCAGTCATGAAAATCAGCTATTAGACAATCAGCCCATACTAGATTAATAGATAAAATTTATCCAGAAAGTTAACTTATAATGTAATGCCTCAAAATCAATATATAGATTATAATCTAGGGCCTGCAGCAGAAACTCATATCTTATCATGCTCTTTTTACCCTATAGTCACATTTTGTAACAAAATCATAACAACTAGTGACCAAATACTTCTAGAAGAACAAACATGAGAACCTTGGAGCCTTGCTGAGCATACAAAAAGAAAGCCTGAGAATGATACTGCAGATAGACATACTGGGAAACGAGCATGAGGTCCTGAGAAGAAAAAAAGTGAGAA
>CALDZW010000106.1 GCA_937944175.1 uncultured Candidatus Altimarinota bacterium | reverse complement strand
CATATCAGGCTCTATAAGATTAAATTTCTCCTGAATTTCTATAAGCTTATACGCACTTCTTGCTCTAAAGCCATCTTTTTTTGCTCTATGATAATAATCATCCTTCACTATGAAAGGCTGAGGTTTCTTTTTTTTCTGACTTCCAGTCTTACTCTGAAATCATTTTCTGTTTTCACTTGCTCATGGAATTCAAAATTGTGAAGCTAATGATTTTTTCTGTTTTTTATTTTTTATCACCATAAGTATAAATCTATATTTGAATGTATAATATTTTTTAGTATACAAATAATATATTTTGATACAAGTTACAAATAATTCTTGTATTTGTTAGAAAATGATTTATCACATATTTAAATAAAAAAGTGATAAATAGAACAAAATATATCTAAAATGTTCCCTCTATAACAGAATGGTAAAAAAGTTGAAAATAGTTTTGACTAGTTTTTTTTTATCTGTATAAGTCATTTATCTTAGCTAATAATGCAAGATTTTAATAATTAAGCAGTATCCATATGAATGAAATGGTAGCAAACATAGGAAGTAATCTTAAAAAAGCTGGTAAATATGTAGTTGATAATCCAGTGGAAGCAGCAGTAATGGGTATAGGGACAGCTGCAGTTGCAATGTCAAATTACTGATGTGCAGGTTCAACTTCAAATACGAAGCCAACAAAAACTAAATATTATTCTAGTGATACTGGGGGGGCTGCTTCACGTGTTGTTGCGTGAACTGAAAAAGTGTGAGGCAAAGTAGTTCTTAATGTTTGAGCTTGAAATCCAAGTGATGCTATTAATGCTAATGCTGTTGCTAGTGCCTCTAGACATAAGATTCACTGAGCAACTGATGACAAATGAAATTATTCACAGAGATGAATTAATTATAGGGCTTGATGAAATCTTAACTGAAAATGAAAATTTGCAAGGATTGAAGGTTTTAGAAGAAATGTTGCAGCTGATACCAAAAGAAGTGTAACAAAAACACTTTGATGTACTGTAAATAATAAACCAAGTATTGACTGTGGATTTAGACTGAATGTAACTCAACCAGTTGTTCCAAGTTGAAATAGAATAAAAAGGTAAGTTTAATAAAAAAACCTAAATTATAATTTAGGTTTTTTTATTTAGCTATTTATTGTATTCAATCAGGAAAATCATCTTTTGCATGCCATTCAGCAACATAGTCATCATGTGTTTTTCCTACACTAGGTGCTTGTGAGTTAAATTGAAACGCAGTAGTTTTATCATCAGAAGAAGCTAGTTCAAAAGTAGATCTTTGAGTACCAGATTTAATGGCTCATCATACTGGTTGTCATTCCATAATTGTAAGATGTGCATCATTTACTAAGTTTGAACATGAAGTTAGCTTACTTTCTAATCAATCAGCATCTAAAAAACTAGTTGTACTACATGTCGTTGGATTAGTAATTGCAGCAGAAGATCATTGAAATACCTTAATAGCCTCAGCAGCCGGATCAGTATCAGCTCAAGAATTTTTAGCAACTGCTTCCATTACTAATCATGCTAATTCACTTTTTATATCCATAATCTTTTTAATAGTTAAATATATAAATTTTGTAAAACAAGTATATATTTATCCAACTAAATGTCAAATAGTCTATAACAAAATTGTTACTCGCCTATTTTTTTTCATGTATTATAATCAACTCATGCAACTCCATATTGCTCAAAAGAAGTAGTACTTGCATTATATTTTACTGGCTGAACTTGTGAAGGAATGTTTGCTCAAAATGAATACGTTTCATTTCATGATAACGCAAGTGCTTGTCTTCAGTCTGCATCAACATCCCATCAGACAGTTGATGGTTTAATTACGTAAGCATCCGTTAGTGGTGATCATTCTGCTAAACCTGTTCTTGTTCATGTAACAAATGGTGGAACATATGTTATTCATATAGCAAGATTTGCTACAGCTGCTTGATTTCTAACATCTCCGTAGTAATCAGTAGCTCATCCTGAATAGATTCATTGGTTTGATGTAGCTCAGTATGCCCATACAGAATTTATATGATTTCAAGCAGTGTTTAACACAAATTCATGGCCAGCATTTTTATATGCAATAAAATTATTAATAAAATTATTGCTTCATGGGTTTATCCTAACTCAATAATGTCAATTATTGAAAGCTGCAGAATTATTAATTGAATTGTTATTACTATTAGCAATTGAAAATCAATACTCAGCATTGTTATAAGAAACTACATTTTGAAATGAATTTCAATCTGATCAATTATCTAGACTTACTCAACGTAAATTATTATTGTATGTTTTTATATTATGAAGAATTGCTCAATCTCAATTATTAAGATAGACTCAATGCCTTGTATTATCAAATGTAGTGTAATTTTTTACAATAACATTAGCGGAGTCATCAATATTAATTCAATAATAAGAATTATTGTATGCGATAATATTAGATATAGTTGATGAAGTAGCTTCTGTATCTATTCAATGAGAATTTCGTGTATGTGTTCATCATGAATAATTTTCTCAATCTATTGTTAGATTGTCAATAATTACATTTTGCTTAGATTGAATACTAATCATTCAATTTGGTAATCAAGTACTACTTTGTAAGAGCACTGTACCTACTCAGATTATAGCACTACAATCACTCATAACAATTTGTGCTGATAAAGTATATGTTCAAGCTGATAGGACATAAACAGTATTAATTGGTACAACTCACATTGTAGCTTCATCTCATGGTGCTTTATCTACAATCATTGGACCTCATGCACATGTGTTCGTTTCCCAAAGAGTTGTATACGGACTTGATCAAGAAAATATAGTATCATATCATGATGATGTAGATCATCCACTAGAAAATCATCATGAATCTTTGATTTCTCATTTAAGAGCATACACATATGTGTCGTCAGAAACACTTTGTGCTTCTACTGATGGATTAGAAGTAAGTATTGTTGTTGAGGTAAGTGCTTGTATGTTTTGATAGTTAACTATATCTGATCACAGGTAAGCATTTTGTATATTTTTTCATAAATTAACACGAAGTCATCATGAACTTGATAGTGTATCAAAATCTCATTCAAAAACTAAAATATTATTCCAATTGATATATGTTCAACAAGTAGATATTTGATTGTAGCTATACGGAAGACATTCATCTCACATAAATGAAAGTTTTCTTCATTGAAGAAGTGTCTGTAAGTCAGAACTTGTAAGATCATTTGCAATCAGGGAAGGAAGTGCTACTACATAATCGGTTGCTCAGTTAGAAGTCTTTATTCCTACTCAGTTGTACTTTCAAGTAATATATGTCTTCATTCAATCTGCAGCATATGTCATTGAAAGTAAAGATGGTGTGAAACCTACTGTCTGATCTTCTAGGGCTATTCACAATTCATATTCATTTTTATTTTTTGAGATTGAGTATGTGTAATAATTTTTATATAAAGGATCTACTGGTGCTTTTGTAATTTCTTTAACTCTATTTACTGATTGTTTTCAAAATTCTCACTGAGTAAAAACTATTGCTCAACTATGTATGACATCTACTGGATCATCGGGCTCTGGATATTGTCATAAAAATACATATCAAAGTTCAAATCAAGATTTAATAGTTCATACATCAGAAATTCTTACAGCATCTCGAGCTGATTTAGTATACGATTGAAGTGAAATAAAAGCAATTGTTCCTAAAATAGCGATTATTGTAATGGTTACTATAAGCTCAACAAGTGTAAATCATTTTGAACTATTTTTATATTTCATAAACTCCTCTTATAATATAAATATATATACAACAAATAGTACTTATAAAATAGAGAAATCAATAATTTATTATAACAAATATTAACTTCATTTACAAACTATGTATGTACTTTTCAATATTGTTTTAATGATAGAATTCACCTATCATATATAAACTTCCAAATACAACATATAAGGTATTTGGGTTATTCTTTGCTACTTGTTTGATTATCTCTGGAGTCTTATAATTGATTTTAAGTTTATTTTGCTGTTGTATAAGCTTCACTGATAAAATTCTTGAATCCTCAACAATTGAAGCATTGTTGCTTATTACAAGTATATAATTATTAAATTCAGGATAGAAAGTTTGTATTATATGTTCTCCATTTTTTCATTTTTTTTGACCAATACATAAAATAATTTCATTATAATTATTTTTAATAGAATCTAGATATTTTTTAAGTTCTTTTAATCAATCTGCATTATGTGCTCAGTCGATTAGTACATTTGATGAAATATATTGAAGTCTCCCTAAATGCTGTACATTTTGCAGTCATGATACAATAGTCTGATCAGTACATCAAAGGTATGTACATATTTCAAATGCTATTCATGCATTCAATTTTTGATATTCTCAAACAAGATTTGTTTCGACACTTTTTTTTGTAAAGATTATCGGAGCATTCTTCTTACGTGCTGCTCATTCTATAACACTATTAATATGATTATATACTATTGGAATTCATTCCTTAATTATACCAGATTTATGATCAGATATCTCTTCTAAAGTAGAGCCTAAAGAATTTATATGGTCATATGAAATTGAAGTAATGGCTGTTATGTGGGAGCTAATAAAATTTGTGGTGTCATTTTTTCCTCCCATTCATACTTCAATAATTCAAAATTCTACATTCTGCTCAGCAAAAAAAACTAATGCAATTAATACACATTTTTGACCATAGGTTAGTGGCACATTAAGTTCTTTAATAGTATTACAAATAGCAATTAACTCACTTTCTGTAATCATATTTCAAGAGACTAGGAATCGTTCTCTAATATCTAAAATATGAGGAGATGTATAACATCATGTTGAAATTCAGTTTTTTTGTAAAATACTATACACCATTTTACATACACTCCCCTTTCCGTTTGTTCCAGCTATGTGGATAATTTTAAAATTATTTTGAGGATCTCATAATTTTTCAGCACATTTAATCATTACTTCATGTCATCACTCTTTTTTGATTGAGAAGTCCATTATATAATTCAGTGCTTCTTTGTATGTTTCTATTTTGGAATTGTTAATCAACATATACTTCTCTTGGCTTACTTCCATTAGCTGGTCACACTACTCAGAGTTCTTCTAGGATATCAAGGACTTTAGCAGCACGTGCATACCCAAGTCAAAGTTTTCTTTGAACGAGACTAGTACTTCCTTTTTTTGCTTCTTTAACTACCAGCATAGCTTTCTCTATAATTTCTGGATCTTCATCCTGATCACCATTATAATTTTCTAAGATACTTCATTCAGTAGTTGATTTACCATTAACTATGGTATCATCTTGAAGGTTATTTAAGATATCTGGATCAATAGTTAGTTTCAATTTATTCACCACTGCTTCAACTTCATGTGTTTCAACAAAAACTCATTGTACTCTTTCTGGCTCAAGTCTTCCAGTTGGGTAATAGAGCATATCTCACATACCAAGAAGATCCTCTGCTCATTTTCTTCAGAGAATAGTTTGTGAATCAATCTGAGAAGATACGGTAAAGGCAACTCTACTTGGAACGTTTGCCTTAATAACTCACGTAATAATATTAACTGAAGGTCTCTGCGTGGCTATAATTAGGTGCATTCAGACAGCTCTAGCCATTTGAGCTATTCTGGTAATATTTGATTCCACTTCTTTTTTATCTCCACTCATCATCAGATCAGCCAGCTCATCCAGCACTACAACAATAAATGGGAGTTTTTTATCTTTATTTACCTTTTCATTATATTCACTTAAATTTCTTGCTCATACTTGTCTTGCTAGATCATATCTTCTGAGCATCTCTGCAACACACCATTTTAAAGAATTTAGTGCCTTAGAAGGCTGAGTAATTACAGGAGTAAGTAAATGTGGAATTCAATTATAGACAGAAAGTTCTACAATTTTTGGATCAATAAGTATAAGTTTTAACTCACTTGGACTAAATTTATATAACAAACTTATTAAAAAAGCGTTAATTCAAACAGATTTACCTGAAGCTGTTTGTCATGCTACTAATACATGTGGCATTTTCGTAAGATCTCATACTATCATCTCACCATTTACATTTTTTCAAAATGCTAGCGGGATTTCCAGCTTTGGATTATTAAATTCTTTTGACTCAATTACCTCTTTAAGTCATACAGCTTGCCTTTTAGGGTTTGGTACTTCAATTCAAACAACACCTTGACCAGGAATAGGGGCTTGGATTCTTATATTTTTAGCATGAAGAGCTAGTGTAAGATCCTTTTTAAGATTTTCAATTTTTTGTAACTTCACACCTGCCTTTGGTTTGAGTCTATATTGAATAACCGTAGGTCACACATTATATCATTCCATAGTAACATCAATATTGAATTGCAGAAGCTTTTCTTGAATTTCTAATTCTTTTTCTCTAATATCAGCTTCATTATATTCAATTTTTCAGCCTTTATTGTCTAATAGATCAAGAGGTGGAAATTTCCAATTTGTAAATTCTTTTGTAGTTAATTCAGTAGACGTATCAGTTCAACTATCATTATTTTTGTCTGCTGTTCATTCTTTTTTTTCTATAAAGCTTTTTATTTTTTCTGGAACTCTTTTTTCAATGGATATTTTTTTAGGGGCATCACGCAGCTCAAGTTGTTTTTCTTTTTTCTTTTCTGTCAGACGTTTTTTCTCTGCTTTTAATTCTTCAAGCATTGAGGCCAGTTCTTCTTTCTTCTTATCAAGCTTTGACTCTGTTTTACTTTTTGTAATAGAAACAACTTGTGTCTTTTTCTTTCATGTTTTAGTTAAAGCAACTGGTTCATCTTCTTCATCATCATGAGAATATGTTTGAGACACTAATCAACCGGTAACTACAGCAGCCTTTCCTATTCATCACGCAACAGTTTTAGTAAATTTAACAGGTGAAAAACGAAAGACAATAACTAATGAAATGATAAACATACTCAGAGCACTAAAAAAAACAGCAGAAGCTCACAGGTATTTTTCTATAAAATCTGAGATATTAAAAATTGCTAAATACTTATAATCACTAAAAAAACCAATCAGTGTACAACTTCCAATGAAAAATAACAACAATCAGAAAAATCTATAAGCATTAAATGCAAGTTTTTGCTTCCACAACATAAAAAAGGCAAGCAGCAATAATACTGGAGCAAAGATCAACTTATAATATTCTCAAAATGCACTGCTCAAAACCTCATACAAAAAGTTTCAAAATACACTTTGATTATCAGCAATAAATACAATTATTGCTATCAATATAAAAAGGACAGCAATAATTCACTGTACATATTCAACAGGCATACTCTGATTTTTTGCAACTTTTTTCTTAGTAGTTTTTTTTACTGTAATTTTTTTAGGTCTTCCTCTTGGCATTTATGTCTATGAGTTCACAAAATAATAATATATTCAATATAATTATTTTTTGTATAAATTCAATATAAACTGCTCAATAAATTTACTTCTAGAGCTTGCAAATTATCAAGTAATTTTTTTCTTATTCTGATATTGTGTCCAAAGGATGTCCAATTTGTTGTATATCTCACTTAAAACTACATTTGTTCTAGCACATTGTCTTCTATATTCTAGAAGATCAGTATCAAAAATAGTTTTTCAGTCAACCTGAACTGCATTTCTATTTTTACGATACCATCTAATTGGATAAGTTACATCAGAAATAACAATAAACTCTCATAATACTCAATCTAATGTTTCTTTCTTCAAATCAAGAAAGTATCAACCCAACTCAATAGTTAAATCTGCTTGAAATATAGTCAGGATGATTTCTGGATCTGAGTATTTTACTTCTTGATCAGTAAGAAAATTAAGAAATTCTGAATCACCAAAGTAAGCACGTAATTTACTTCTCATCTCTGATATATTTTTGTCAAATTGTATATCAACTGACATATTATTTGTTTCTGAACAATCCACCCATATACATTTTATATATTATTATCTGTCATTAATAATATCAGATATAAATACAAAACACAAAAAAAGACTAACTTTTATGTTAGTCTATCTTTCTAGTTCAATACTCCTATACTTCTCAGTGCTCATAGCATACTTCATACTTGAAGTTTTCATCAATCATGTTGCATGTCTTTTGTTGCTTGAGTGTATTTGTATTCTATTTTTGTTTTTTGTATTTGTTTTATTGCTGTATTTTGTACAGCCAATGTTTGCTCTCCTTGTTTTTCATACATTGCTACTCTTTCATCATTCTGTTTTCAAAACAATTCAAGTTCTTGTTGCAATTGTATTTGTAATTTCTGCTGTAGAGACATGTGTCTCTTTCTACCAATTGCTCATCACATAATATATAAATTATTTAGTATAATTTTGTGTGTAATTACCTATTTTCTTTATAATATATATTTCAAAATGTATTCTTCCTTATTTGTTGTATTTATTTTTCAAAAATTTATTATGAATATTTTATAATGAATGTGTCTCTTTCTCTTTAAATTAAAGGGAAAGAATTCAAGATAGGGATTAATAATAATCTTTATTTCATTGTGAGAAAAAGTGTCTGACTCTTTGCAAATGCATTACTGAGTAAGAATGCTCATTCTGCTCTTGTAACTTTTTGTTTAGGTTGGAAATATGTTTTACCAAATTTATCCTTCCATGTATTATTTTCATCAAAAATAGCATTTGCTTTCTTATTATCTACTGTAGGTAAATCTTGATAATCAATAGATATTGATGATCAAAAGTCATTTACTACTAGATATTTGTGTGCTTTATCTAGAAATTGTTTTCTTGATATAGCTTGCATGCTTCTCAAAGTATCTTTTTCAAGTTCTACTAATTTTTTAGTAGCTTGCGCTACAACCTCTGGGTTACTACTATCACTCTTAATAGTTCTAAGAGTATTTCATATCCAAGTCATTGCATCAACTTGTGAAAGGTTATTATCTTGCATAAAATATCATTTCTTTTCTGATGAAACTATTCATTTCTCAAGCATACTTATTGTTTCATTGTAATATTCATGATTAGATTGTAATCACTTTGGCATTGAAACTGCTATTTGAGATTTTGAATATACATTTCCACTTCATTTTCAAACAAGTTGAATTTGAGAGTCAGATTTTCAATATACTTTATAATCAAATAATAAGAGTCCTCCAACCGTATCATTGTATGTTACAATCGGATCTTTTACATAATCTTTTTCTTCACATTCAGAATTATAAATACTTCTAATATTTTGAAGTGTTCATTTTTTAATACATACTGATGCCATTTCTCAAGTTTCTAATATATATGATCCTTTAAAAGGAAGATTTATTAAATTTTTTCCTGCATCATCTTTAAATAAAACAATTCATGTTTTAGATTCTCATAGTGTAATACTTCTTTGTGATAAAATTTTTGCTGTTTTTGGAAAAACACTTGCTGCTTCTGCAAATACTTTTAAATCAAAGGTTTTAATTACCTGATTTCCCAATTTTATTTTCAATGTAGTATTTCATGTTTTGAGACCTTTTAAGAATATATCTCTTTCTCCATTTTTAATAGTTGTCATTTTTTTTGGAAAAACAGATACTGTTTTTTCATCTATTTCAAAAGTCATTGCACCAGGAAGAGCTCATTTATAAGGTCTTCTCTTTTTTGCATTTACTATTTTTTGAATAGATAATTTTATTCCAAAATCATCTCATACTTTGATATTTCATCAAACAGAATTTAAATCAAAATTAATTTCATTTTTCTTTAAAAAGTTTTCAATTTCTTTTGCTTCAATTTCTTCTCTTGAAAGAATATCTTTTCTATCTATTTTTTCAATTTTTCTGTCACTAGTAGCTGCTGTAATTTCATCAGCATTTATATATACTTTTGTATCCCCTCTTTTGTCTCACTCAGTACTATATAAGTATTTTGTGTACTCAGTTCTTGTTATTGCTCTTGTCTTAGGTCAAAACCATCCAGCTCATAAGTCATACTTAGAACTTAATAACTTTTTATCTAATTGAAAATTAATAATAGCTCATACTACATTATCAAAGTTTCAATCAATTTTTCAATTGTAGTAACCTAAATCACTATATATTGTTTGTACTGTTTTTATATCTTCTTGACTTGATCACATTTCTTTATGAACTGTTTTGTTAAAAATGTTCATATCGAATCATTCTATTGTTTCAGTTGTGTTTTCTCTGTGATCATTATCATTTTTATCATCAACTATAAATTTAGATGATGATTGTACTATTGTTTGATTACTTTTACCAGTTTTTTTGATAATTATCTTATCAAGAATAGCTCATTCACCCTCTAGGAATTCTAGTGGATCAAGAGTATTTGCTGCTAACTCATCAAAACATACTCATTTTTCTGTTATTTCATAATATCCATATGGACATGTTTCCCAACTATAATAGAATGGGTGAAATAAATGTTCTAAATCTACTTGGAAATGCAAATGATTCCCTGTTGAGTTTCAAGTGCTTCAAACTGTTCAGATTATAGAACCTGCTTTTACAATTGCTCATTTTTGTACGTCAATTTTATGTAGATGTGCATAGTTTGAAACTATTTTTTTTCATCTTATTGTATGTTGTATTGACACAACATTTCACCATGAAGGATCTTTCTTTGAAACAATTACTGTTCCATCAGCTATAGAATATACAGGTGTTCATTGTGCTGTAGCGATATCAACTCATTGATGTCATCCATTTCACACATCCCAACCATATTTATAACTTGACCCCCATAATACAGTATACAGTCTTGTGTATTTATTATATCATCCATCTTTTTTAATGAATTTTTTATAATCTTTAGTATTTAGAACTGGTAATTTCTCTTTACAGTTTGAACTGAGAGTAGAGAATTCATCAAATCTACATTCTAGTTTTGACACTTCTTTTAATGGATATACCACTTTGTCATTATCTGCTCTTACATCAAATGTAAATGTAGTGCTAATAACAAATGCAGAAAGTGTCAAAATACTCAAAACTTTTTTCGGATTCACTTTTAAATGAATATTCATTCTCATAATTGTCGTTAGAAGTAAAATAATACACTTTATATAAATAAAGTTTCTATCTTGTAATCTACCAATTATGACTATAATTTACTGGAAAATATTTATATTATCTCCTTTAAATATTCCTGTCTCAATAAATACAATCATTATTGACAAACAATATTCCTTGTGTGTAATTAAATATTTCCAAGAGTATTAAAACATATATATTATTAGTTGTCAAGTAATCAGGTAATTAATTAACTCTTTATTACCTTTGTCTTATCTCAGAGGGAGACACTTCGATAATTTCTTTCCCTTTGATCAAAGAGAAACAGACAAATTTTATACTAACATTTACATTCATTACATAGTATTATGAGAATATTTGAATTTGAACTTTTCTGAATAACTATTGCACCAAGTTACTACTGACTCATGTATGCTTTAGCTTTTATTGCTGGATACATGATTCTCAAAAAGCAATTCTTCCATTCTAAAAATAGCATCTTTCATAAAAAAGTAAGAAAAAACCTGAGTTCAAAGGTACAATGAAATTTTATGGACTGACTATTGTTTTATATATTCTTCTGAGTGGTAATTGGTGGAAGGATCTGATATATGTTTTTATATAACATTCCTCAATTACTTTCAAATCCCCTCAGTATATTTAAAGTATGGGAATGATGAATGAGCTTTCATTGATGATTATTATGAGTTATTATTGCAATGCTCATCTTTTGTAAACTGAGGAAAATTAACTTTTTTTCACTCAGCGATCATGTTGCCACTATTATACCAATATGACTCTGACTTGGGCGTCTTTGAAACTATCTAAACAAAGAACTCCTATGATTTTGAGACTATTTTTGACCACTAGCTGTCAGTACTGAGTTTGGAAGTTATTTCCCATCTTCCCTTTTAGAATTAGTATTAGAATGAATTATTCTCTATTTCATTCTAAATTATATTTTCAGAAATAAGAAATTTGAGTGACAAGTGTGATCTCTTTTTTTAATACTCTATTGATTATTTAGAATATTTGTAGAGCTCTTCTTCAGACAACCAGATGCTCATATTTGATATATATTCTCATGAATCAGCCTCTGAACACTCTACAGTGTTCCTATGGTAGTAATAGGTACTGGATGTTATCTGTATTTAAGGGGTAGAGACAACAAAGCTGATAAGTTATAATTTTGTTTTTATTAGATAATTTCTTACATGCCAATACATACACATACATTATCAAATATCTTTATTGCTCTCTCAGTTGTTACGACAGTATGACTTGAGTATATATTTTGAAATACTGCTTATCTTCAGTGGTGAATGAATACATATTATCTCAATGTATGAGATTATGGTCATTATTTTCTACAATTTTTTAGCTCTCAATTTCTCCATTGAGGTTTTTTTCATTTGCTTATGAATGGTTTTTTTCTCTATTATTTCTGAAATATAGTTGAGATAATTTTGTGAAGAAAGAAATATTTCATCTTCTTTCTCTTTATTACTCTCTTTAACTGAGTACTTCTCTCATATTTTGCCTGAAATGTTAATACCATTTGAATCAGTTGATTTGCTATGGCAATTATTTCATATTACACACTAGAGCTCTATGAACTCAAAAATCCAGAGTACAAATGATGAATTACCATGATTATTGTAAATATAGCCATCTGACTCTCCCCCTGAATTAGTCTTGAATGACACCTCTTCTGAGCAATATGATGAGCTTTATTTTATCTTATCAACAGAAACTGGCTGAATAAAGTACTTGTCTGACTCTGTAAGAGTATTTGATGAAAGAGTGGAAGTGAGAGGTGTATGAATAGTGAAATTCTTGATGAGAAGTAGTGTAAACACTCTATAACTTCTTTAGATTATTCTTTAATGGCAGTAATCTTTAGAGAAAGAAAATACCTTTATTAAATAATTTTTATAACATGAATAGTATTACAAAGAGAATAATCCTTACATTGATAGTATTTTTAACTTTTTCACAGTATTGAAATGCTTTTAAAGAGGTAAATATGAAATGGAGTGAAATTGTACAGAAGTATAATATAGAGAAAAAAATTAATACATATGCATTTTGAAACCTCTACACACTTCTTAGGAAAGACTGACAAGAAGTTGTATACTACAATGGTAAAGTATCTAAATGATATAAAAGAGTTTTTGATGCCAGAGAAGAGTATCAAAGATATATGGGATATATACTTGATTGAGAAATAAAAGTATTTTCTAAGATATCTGATGATAAAATGCACACAACTTTTATAGCAGAAAAAATGAATTGAAAGATAGTCATTGTTAGAGACTTTATCGAGTGACCAGAATTAGATGAAAGACCTTATTACTATTCTTTTTCAAAAAACAAATCACACATAATATATGCAGTTAACTCTAGTAAATGAAATGAAATAATATATGTTGATTGAAAAGAAGTCTATAAAAGGGAAAAAAGTAAAAAAATATATGATTGAATTAGAGTTTCTAACAACGGCAACTATACAATAAAAGATAGAAATGATGAATGAAAAATTATCCTTAATACTGATGGAAAAATTACAATAACTAATTTCAATAAATTATATTTAAAGTGATATTGAGATACAAATTCTTGTTTAGCCATATGATATGAGTATAAAAATAAAGATAAAGGTTTCTTCTATTCTGAATGAAAGACACATTTTTTAAAAGATGACTATAGTATATCTTTTAGTGCATTTCCAATTATTTTTAATACTGATCAACTCAAGAATTGAGATATATATTGAGTAGTCAAGAATAATGTAGAAGATGAACAATTATTTTATTATAAGAAATTTTCTCAGAAAATATCCTATTATGATTTTTCATGAAAGCAAAAGATAGATATACATAGTACAGCTAATAATAAGCAATTTTACTTTGTTTTAAGTGAAATATCTAGTAATAAGCAATTGCTTGTATATAATATGGAAGGGTATAAATATAACAATGAAAATAAAGAGAGTGTGATCAAAATTTTGAATTACAAGAATGAGATAGAAAAAATGACTAGTTGAAAAAAATACTTAGTAAAGCTTGATTTAAAATTAGAAAATTTTACTAAAAAGCAGCTCATAAGTGTCTATTCTAAATTAGTGAATATTAACTTTGCTGAAAGTAGGTACAGTAAGTATAGCAATATATTCAATTACTTAAGAGAAAGTATTAAGTTAAAAATATTAAACCCAGAAATTATATGAAATAAAAAAAAATAATTTTTATATTAACTTTTATCTAGAATTACAGCATAATTTACCACTCATTAATGATCTAAAGTTACTCTACTTAATTACCAAAAGAAGTGAAACACAAGAATTGAGAGTAAATACGATAAAAGTTCTAAATCTAAAAGTATCATTAACAACTAGTTATTCATGTAAAAAATCACATTGTGATTTTTTTTTGACTCAACTATTTTTTACTATAAAGTAGTTTCAACATTTCTTTCCATTAGAATTAAGGGAAAGATGTCTGAAAGACAGAAAGGGTTATTATATAAGAAAACTATAAAAATGGCTAAAAATTTAGTGA
>CALDZW010000105.1 GCA_937944175.1 uncultured Candidatus Altimarinota bacterium | reverse complement strand
CCAAAGAGTTGGAGCATCATTTGTCAAAGAGCATTTCATGTTCACTTAAAAATTTCTTTAAATAGCACATTTGATTGTTCTTGATTATCAGTTGACTTAGCTCACTCTAAGACAAGTGT
Source organism: uncultured Candidatus Altimarinota bacterium (assembly GCA_937944175.1). GTDB lineage: Bacteria > Patescibacteriota > Gracilibacteria > BD1-5 > UBA6164 > CALLPO01. The sequence goes on along the minus strand of CALDZW010000105.1, from coordinate 9,620 downwards.
AAATCATCAAAAAGTAATTTCTGCTTCATTATTTTCATTATTTACTCACATAATTGATTTCCCAACTCACTCTGGTGGGTTTGAGAGGCCATGAGCTGAGACAAACATAAAAATCAATCAAAATGATAATGCGGCTGCTACATACACAGGAACAAGTGCTAAAGAAATGAATTCTTTTATACTAAGTTTTTCAACTGAACCACTGGCAACATCATTTCAGAAAAAATATAGAAGTCAATAAACAGGAGAAAACATGGCATGTACCCAGAGCATAATTCATCTTGCAAACATTGCCATAAACAATGCTACCATAATTATTAAAAAAACTATTAGAAAAATAAGATCAAATATTATCTTTAATGTGAGATCTGCCAATGTATCAATACCATCCTTCAGACTCTTGACTCAAAGCGATGTTACACCGTCAATATGCATAATTCAATAACTATACAAATTAATTAATCAAAAAACTGCTGATGAAGTATCCTTTCATTGAGGGGACTCTCATGACAGTAATTGTAACACTGTAATTTCATCTTTTGGATCACACTTTGTTTTGTCTTGGACTGATTGTTTTAACTGAGACTCTACTTCATCTTTTGTTTTGAATAGGTTGATTTTATGCTTAGTACAAACCTTCATTTCTTGCACAGCCTTTGGAAATGCTTCACTATCTTTTAATGTATCATAAGGTAGGCCTAAAACAGAAACTGTAAGAATAGCTGAAATCGATAGTATAAACTGTACAAAAAACCATGAAAAGGGAACAATAAGAACTCCTATTGCAAATTTTGGGAGAGCTGCCTTAAGTGCCCATTTGTCTTGCCCTTTACCTATAATATTCATAAAGGCAATAACAATTAGAACAAAAGCAAATATAAAATATACAATATTAGATATAAGAATCCATATATTTTTAAGATGAATATCAAATCAAAATATAGTCCCATTAACCCATCCTGGATGTAAAAGTAAAGAAATGAGTGATGTCAAAAGAGCAATAAGAGTTGATGCAAATAGTAATAAATAGTTAATTCCATCTATAACAATTTTCAAACCTTTTTCTGCAACTCAATCTCAAGCTCATGTAGGATTACCTGCAAAAGTTGTGTCAAAAGCATTAATTAGAATAAAAATGGAAATAAAAAAGCAAAAAATATTTTTTTTATTTCTCTTGAAAAAATTTTGTAATTTTGAAATGAGCATATGTCTTTTTGTATTTGTTTTTAAAATCTCTATTTGCAATAATTCTATCATAGATTTTTCCCCTATGCAAAAAGCTAGATACAAAAAGACTAGACAAAATATACTGTCTAGTCATAATTAATATTAATACTTGCACTCTCACTGATTCTATCTGCCTTAGCCTAATTTCTTCTTCAAAAGTTCATTAAATATTTTTGGATTTCATTGTCATTTACTGAGCTTCATTGATTGCCCAACAAAGTAGCCAAATATATTCTCATTTCATCATTTGTATTGCTCAACCTGAGTTTGATTATCTTCAATCACTTGATCAACTATTGCTTCAAGTGCTCACATATCATTTTTTTGTCTCAATCACTTAGCATCAACTATATCATCTGCTTTTCCACCATTATTAAAGAGTTCTTCTATTACTGCTTTTGAATTTGTTGAACTTAGCTCATCATTATTTACTAGATTAATAACCTGCGCTACTTCTTCAACATCAAATCATAAATCTGAAATATTTTTCTCTTCATCTGATTCTTTGATAAGAGCTAGTAATATAGTAGTAATATAACTACAAGATTTTTTAGGGTCTTTTGTAAGCTCTACTAATTTTTCAAAATAATTAGAAAGTTCATAATCAGCTGTTAAGAGACGTGCATCATCTTCTTGAAGTTTATGAATATCAAGATAACGAATTCTCCTTTCAACTGGGAGTTCTACTAATTTCTGCTTTGCTGCTTGTATAAAATCATCCTCTAAAACCAGCGGCAGAATATCTGGTTCTGGAAAATACCTGTAATCCATAGCATTTTCTTTTGATCTTTGAGATGTTGAAGTCCCAGTATCATCATCCCATCATCTTGTCTCTTGGTCTACTTCTCATCATGATTGAATAATTTTTAATTGTCTTTTGTATTCAGCATTGATAACCCTTGATACAGCCCCAAATGAATTCACATTTTTATGCTCTGTTCTTGTTCCAAACTCTTCTTGTCATGTAGGTCTAATTGAAAGATTTACATCACATCTCATTTGCCCTTTATCCATATCTGCATCACTCACTCATGCTGCCCTCATTATTTTTTGAATCTCTCTCAAAAACTCAGTTGCATCATCAGCTGATCTAAACACAGGGTCAGTTACAATTTCCATCAATGGAGAACCTGCTCTATTAAAATCCACTAGCGTCTTCCCTCAAGCATGGGTCAGCTTTCCAGCATCATTTTCTAAGTGCATATGATGAATTCCAAATTCTTTTGTTTCTCAATTGACAATAGTCTTTACACTCCCCTTTCAGACTATAGTCTCAAATAATTGAGTTGTTTGAAAACTTGTAGGGAGATCTGGATAATAATAACTTTTTCTATCAAATCTTGAAGTTTTATTTACTTCGCAGCCCATCATCATTCATCCTATTAATCCAAGTCTTACAACTTCTTTATTTAGTTGTGGGAGCATTCAAGGAAACCCACTACAAATACTACATATATTAGTATTTGGTTCACTAGCAAGTGCTACTGCATTACGACATGAGCAAAACATTTTTGTCTGAGATTTTACTCTTACATGAACTTCAAGCCCAATTACCTTTTCATATTCTTGTTCCATATGTGGTGTATAAGTTTCTGTAATATTATATCTTTTAAGCATTTCAAAATAATGGCTTTGAACTGCTTCTTAACAAAAATAGTATAGCTAAAAACAATGTTTTCCAAAATAAAATATACAATTTTTCAAATTTTTTATAAAAATCATTATATTTATCTTGATTTCTCCCCATAATATGATACACTTAATTGTAAGTTTTTATAAGAAATAACTAGAGAAAAAGCCTTATAAAATATTCTCCAAGATTTTTTATACCCACTTTATAATATAAAAACAAAAGTATGGAACTACATGTACAAATACACACAAATGAAGCAGCTGAAATAAGTAGAGAAGTGATAGAAAGATTAGTGAATACAAATCTTGAATCAAAAGTAAGTGGATACCTAAAAAAATATGAAGCAAAAGATGATGCTGAAGGAACAATAGAAATCAAAATTGAAAAAAATAAAAAAGACCTCTTCAATGGAAAACTTATTGCACGTCTTGATCGTGATGATTTTGTTTTTGAAAGAGAAGATTATGAAAATCTTGATGATCTTATCAATAATTTATTCAGACACTTGAAAGAAAGCTTAAGTGATAGTTAAAAATAATCATAAAATTAGAGCCTTTGACATAAAAATCAAAGGCTTTTTTGTTGATAAAATACCATGAAATTATAATATATAGTCATATTATTAGTTATTAATAAATTTTTTATGGCAGCAAAAGCACAATTTGAATCAAATATAGCATCTTCATCAAAAAGAATGTATGATGAGCAAGAAAGTTTTTACTGACAAAATTATAACTATTGATGATCTGATATTATATGAAGTATCACATGAACTATATGAGATTTGGTACAATTTCTAATAATTATTTCTGCAATTGGTTTCTCAATTGGAAGCTTCTTTTTCTTCATATATATTTTTATATCTCTTTTTAAAAAATGATGAGAAGTAACACTCACTGAAATGAGGTCTTTCTGAAAATGGGTAATCAATACATTATCAGGTCTCTTTTGATGGGTTACAAAAAAAATAAAGAACACTTTTTCATATTTTTATAATCACAAGCTGTTATCCTGACTTCTCATACTGATAATAGTATGAATAGGTTTTATACAATGAGTAATAGATGGAACATCAAGGATTCTCAAACTTACAAAAATCAATCCTTGATATGTATGAGTTGATCTCAATAATGATACAATTATGACCCCTGGATATCACTTGTATTCACCACTGAAATCTTGATTTTTCTTGTCTCCAACTAATAATTTTAGCTTTGATATAATAGATGTTCAAGCAAATGCTCAAGAAGAACTGGCTGTATCACTTGCATATCGAGTTACGTTCAAAATTATAGATGAGAAAAGACTTGATCTCTATAGAAACAATGGAGCAAAGAATATCCAACTGTTGTCTTCAGATATTGTAATGCCACGTATGCTTGAGGTAATTAATTGAATTATTAAAAACTATTCATTTAAAGATATTTGATGAAAACATTGAGAAATTAAAACAGTAACTATCACTTGAGCCAACAAAGTTTTGCAAAATATTTGAATTGAGATTCAAGACCTTAATATTTTATCAATTACTCTCCCAGAAAGTTATATCAAATCAAAGCAAGATTTATTACAAGCAGAAAATGCACTCAAGCTTTCTCAAGCACAACTTGAAGCACAACAAAAGCTTTCAGAAAAAAATCTCCTTGAAGCTGAGAATAAGAAGAAAGTAACAATAATTGAGGCTGAATGACTTACTGAATATAATAAAATTATTTCAAAACAAGAGATCACCTCTACTATGATTGAAATGAAGAAATTAGAAATTGAAGAGAAAAAAATTGAGAAATGGAATGGAATCATTCCTCAATGATGAAACATTAACTGATTATAATTTCTCAAAGAATATAATCCATAACCATTACTCCCCTGTCTGATAGAATAATTCTATCAGATTTTTCTTCTAAAAATCAATCTTGAATAAAGCAACTTAGCTTTTGCTGATCTAATTGAGAATATAATTGTTTTTCTAATCAAGAAGTCCTCAATCAAAACATTATTTTTTCACTAAGAAGCTCTTCTGGTGTTACTTGTTCTTCTAATATTCTCTTTCAGTTATAATATTCACTAAAACTTTCTGAATTGGCATATCTGATATTATTCTCAAATCAATATGCTCCCAATCAAAATGCCCTCACTTCTTTATGATTCCAGTATCCCCAATTATGCCAACATCTATAATCTAAATATTCTCCCTCGTTGCAAGGGACGGAGTTAGAGAGAGGGATATTTTTTGCAAAGTTGCTTATCTCATATCTACTAAACCCCTTGTTGTCTAGATATTTTTTAATACTACTATATTCCTCTAAATACTCACATTCTTTCAGTCATAAATTATCCCAATTCTCTGGGTATGTTTTTTTATCAAATCACGTTTCTATAATTTTATCTTCATTGTAATAATCTTCTAACATATACACAGAAACATGCTGAATACAATTATATTTTTCTAAAATATAGTTTATATCTCTGAGTAATTCACCTTTTTGTACATGTGGTAATCAGATAATAAAATCAACTGAAATATTCTTAATCATATTTCTTTGAAAACAGGTTAATGCCTTCTCAATATCTCACTTCCCTCCTCTTCAAATAGCATCTAAGCTTTTTTCATTCAATGTCTGAATTCACATAGATACTCTGTTGATTCAAAGTGTTTTCCATGCAGCAATATTTTCCAACGTTACATGATTTGGAGTAGTTTCCAGTGTTATCTCTATATTGTCACTAAAAACATATTGTTTTCTGAGCGATATCAATATTTGTTGTAATTGCTCTGAATGTAACACTCCTGGAGTTCATCAACCAAAATATATAGTTGCTATTTTCAGAGGCTTTCCCCTCTTTACAAGGGAGGGGGTTAGTGGGTGGGTTCAGATCTCTCGACACAAATACTTTACATATTTTTCTATCAAAAAATCCTGAGTAGATCAAATAGATGCAAATCTACAATAACTACATTTTTTTTCACAAAACGGAATATGAATATATATTTGCATAATAAAAAGAGATGATAATTCATCTCTTTTATATATGTTTAATCATTAATTACAACTTTTTCACAACTCAGTTAAGTTAATAATTTTATCTGCTTGACAGAGAGTCTGAGCTTTAAATTTTTCAAATTTACTCAAATAGGATGCAAAATCATCAAGAACAGGAATGACATTTTTATCATATAATACTTTATTTCATTTATCAAAGCTTGAAAGCTCCTCATCTGAATAGAAATCTCCAATAAATATGTTATCAAAATAATTTGAAACTTTCTTTTCAATAAGATCCTCTTCTAAATTAATCCTTGGAGGAAGATAATAGGGAAATTTATTAATATATGCCTCAACTCATTCATCACTATTCAGATACTGCATAAAAGCATATCAAATATCTTTTTGTTGAGAGTCTGAGTTTATTACAAAGTAATTATAATTTGCAAGAGAGGGACCATCTCAACTAAAAGAATGTGGGAAAGATGTAGCATAAATGCTTGCTTTAGGAGCTCAGAGAACTTCTAATCTCTTAACTGCACGTGGATATGCTATAATAGCTCATACTTCTTTATTTGCAAAGAGCTCAATATTATCTGAATTTGAATTTACAGCTACATCAAAAAGATCATTATAGGCATTTTGACCACTAGAAGATCCAAATGCTGTATATTCTCATAGAGTTTGTTTTTGCTTTGTTCCATCAGCTTTAGTAATACCTGTAACTTTATTCAAAAGAAAAAACTGTGCTAATATATCTCATGAATCTACTATAGTTGATCCATTTCAAATAGCAATCGGAGTCACATCAAGTTCTCTTACTTTTGAAATCGCAGAATTCATTGCAGCAAGAGAGTTAAAGTCTGGTCCCTTAAATTTAAATCTCCTATTATAAAAAACTCAGAGTGTCTCATATCAAGCAGGCATTCACCTAAGTCATTTAATCGGTTCTCACTGTTCATCTACCTCTCACAAATCAATAATCATATCATTATTGAATATGGTTTTATAATCTTTTCTAAATTGATTTATTTTCACTACATCATTTGGAATAGCTACGGTTCTACTTTGGAATAGTGAAGTTTCATTATTATTCAAAACAAACAAATCAGGAGCCTTTCATTGAATAAACGCAGAAGATAATGCTTGACTATATGTTTCATAATCATCAAAACTCTCAACGACATAATCAACTGATGACATGGATGCATTTGCTTCTTTAAATGAAGTTAGAAATTGTGTAAATTGAGTTTTTGAATCATCAACTATCCATATAGTATACTGTCCTGATGCACTTTTTGTTGTTGGTGCTTTTTTCTTTCCTGTTGAGGACTGAAGCATAATAACACCAATCACAATCAAGATGAGAACTATTCATCCAATAATCATAAATATAAGTTTATTTTTGTTCACCTTTTTTTTTTAGAAAATACTTATCCTCTTTTTGAAATCACATGTAAGTGAATATGAGGGACTTCTTGATAGTCTCATGCATTCATTACTACTTTATATCAATCTATAAAATCAAATTTTTTTGCTAATTTCACTGATAATATCATCATTTCAGATAACACTTGCTCTTTTCACTGAGGAATATCAAGTAATGATACTATCTCTTCTTTAGGAATAATAAGTAAGTGTGTTGTATCTTCAGGGTTAATATCCTTTAGCACAAAAAAATCATCATTTTGAAATACAATATCTCCTGGTATCTCTCAATTACATATCTTAGTAAACAGTGATGCCATAATTATTATTTATTAGTAAAATTCTTCCCCTATAATATCTTGTTGAAATGATTTTGTTTCTTCCACTTCATCTTGAGATTTTTGGTTGTTTTCATTATTTTCAACTTCTTCCACTTGATTAGATGAAGAACTCGTAGAAACTTCAAAATTATCAGTATCAGGGGTCAGCATAAAAATCATAATAAAACCCAGTACAGAAAGTACTATCAAAAATATTAACAAAAAATTAGTGACTGGCACTATATGAGTTGAGAAATTTTTAAATTTCATAGTATGCATTCTTGCAACAGCATAGAATCACCATACTATCAACAAAACTACAACATAAATTGCTATATATATGAGTAACAAGTGAAACAAAAATTAAAAAACACAAGCTTTATAGAGACAATATATTTATACAATCCTCTCTATTTAAATCACTACTAATTATATTTAGTATTTTTTTTTTGCAAATTTTTATCTTTTTTGTTATACTTTAGGTGTAGATATAAAAAGTGGAAATACAAACAAAAACTGTACAAAATTTCTTTTTATTGTACATATATATATTAAAAATAAACTATGGCTGACCTAAAACACAACTGAACAACTTTTTACATTTCTGATGAAATGCATACTAAGTATCCTGAGCTCATCAAATTGATTCTCAACACAGAATCTATGGATGATGATGAAAGACAATATTGGTTTGATATCATGCCTTCAATGACAGATTCTCAAATTGATAGACTCTACAACATTCTAGAAACAGAAAAGAAAAAACTTGAAGATCTTGAAGTCAAATATCAAAAGGAGATCAAAGCACTTAATGAAAAACATCTCATTGAATGGCAAGAATTCCAAATGAAAAAAGCAAAAGACAAAGTGAAACAAGCTCAAGCAAAAGATGCTGCTGCTGATGACAGTGACCCAGATGATGTACTCAAGATGCTAAATGATATGTAGAATTAAAAAACTCTCACAAATTGTGAGAGTTTTTTTGTGAACAATAATGACAACTCAGTTTCTGATTATCTTATAATTATTCTGAAAATTCTAATTTCATGATGATATCAATAATATCTTCTTGGGTTTGAAATTTATAAAATGTATTATTAACTGAAAATTCATACAAATATATTCAACCTATTGTATAATGAAGTCCTTTCTCTCAATTTAGAGTTTCAATTGTTTCAATAGAGCTAATTGGCTTACACATTCATACATTAAAACAGGCCAAAGACCATCCTGCAATATGTTTTCTCAATTCTTCAACTCATACCCTATTTTTTGATTCATATCATCTTGAACTTCTTTGAATAATAGTGTAATCAATTGTTGCGTCTTTGTTCTCATAAGATAGAGTTCCACTGCGCTTTGTATCTCATCTTAATATATAATCTTCTGGAATATCTTCTTTATAAGAAAAGGGTGTATATTCAGTTAATTTCATATACTCATCTGAATTAACAGTTACTCCATATAATTTTTGAGAATAGTATGAAAATTCTGGATTTGAAAAATGTATATCTAAGACTATATTATCTAATTTCTCATAAGAAAATATATTGTAGAGCATATTATTTACTGAAAATACATAATTATATGTTATTTCATTTTCTCTATATCTTTTATACTTTATCCCTGTTATTCAATCATAAGATTGAATACTTCTTAATGATTCTTTAATTAAAGGACATGGCATATGGCAAGATGTAAGTTCATATTGAAAAATATAATCTTCTACATCACTATAGCTTAAAGTTTTGTCTTTATAAATAGATATGATCCTAATATTATATGATCCATCGGAATAAAATAATTCTTCATTATGAAGTTCTTTAGCATAATCATTTGTTTCGTATGGTTCTCTCATATCTACAGCATGTAATCTATTCTCAGTTTCATTTTTACTATATTTTTCAGGAATATATATATTTATACCACTTGTTAATTCATATAATTTTACATCCTTAATAATTCCATCTCATGTATTATACGATCATCATTCCATAATAGGTTCTTCTCAAGCAATAACTTCATCAA
>CALDZW010000104.1 GCA_937944175.1 uncultured Candidatus Altimarinota bacterium | reverse complement strand
TGCATTAATCCTTGTGCTCCTGCTGGTGATCTAATAGTTCTATTAAATCCACTTTCTTGCTGGATTTGTGCAAGAATAAGTATTGGATCTGGAGTTCCTCATTCAGGACATCTACTATATACAGCCTGTAATATCTTCATTCAATTCTTTTTAAAATTCTGACGGGTACTTCAAAAACCTATTCATTCAGGCTTATTTGGTAACTGTTTACTTAATTTATTATACAAATATTGAATCTTAGCATTTCATTTTTCTGGTATTGTAATATTCTCAGCTCATGTTCTACTTGCTTCCTCATTATCTATTGTTGGAGAATCATGGAATACAACTCTTCTAATATCTTTTTTCTCAAAATATTTATCAAATGGAATAAGTTTTGATTGCTCATATGTTATTGTTTTCAATGTTCTTCCTGTTGCTATATCTTGTGATTTTTTGACCATTTTTTCTCAACCATACGATTCTTTTGAATATGGGTCAGCAACGTAAAGCCTTCATGCAATTTTCACTCATGTAACCACATGTCCTATATATCATTTATGGCGCTTATTCATAAATCTTGTTGAATACTTTCAAGTCCCTTTTGAATATATGTCAAATGAATCAAAATCATTAATATTGCTCTTTGCATACTGCATAGCAGATGATTCTCAATCAACAACAGCGTTAACTGTAGATTGGGAATTTGGGGAATATTTTACTATTCCTCATTTATGATTATATGGTCAAAAAGTCATAGCCATATCATCTGCATGTGCAGCAATTGGTTTCAATCAAATCTTTTGTCTATATTGATTTGTAACCCTTCAACATAACGTTACCCGCATACCTTTTTTCCCATTTCACATCTTAATATTAGGGTTATACCTTGTTATCATAGGTGGAAGAGAAAATCTTCATGAATATGTCCCATTTTCAATTTGTTTATGAATTTCTGCTGCATCTTCTCAAAAAGTAGTAACAGCATCAACTCCCATTAATTTTCTTCTTAAATCATCGGAAATGTACACCCTTCAAGTCTTTGGATTAACAGAGAAGCCTTTCTTTCCTTTTGCAGGAACATACTCATATAGTCAAGAAGACTTATTTATACTTGCGGAAATATATTTTTTATATTTTCATCATAACTTTTCAAACCTTTCATCAAAATCTCTCAGTAAGAGATTTTTATCCATTTTATTACCAGTAAGCGGGTTAATATATACAGCTTTTGATTCTCCTCATTCAATTCATACTAATGATACTCCTTCATTGTTAAGCTCATAATCACCAGTCTCCAATGAATCCTTTCAAGCTCTATATTGAGCAATTGTTTGTGTCTCAAGTATCTTAATAATATCTCCATCATAGATTCTTCTATAAAATAAGCCCTTCTTATTATCATCAAATCAACTTTTTTTATCTCTATCTCATCTTTTTGTTGTTCAATAAAATCAGATTTTATTTCATACTTTCATCAATCTTCATTCTTTTCAATTAACAGAAATCTCTGTAATCACATTTTTAGATTGTGATGAGTCTGAGAATATTTGTGGTGCTAATAAAAGACCTGCTGATAGCTTTCGATTCAAATGTGAACTCTTACTATCAAATTGCAATATACTTCAAACTTCTAATGAATCTAATCATGAGATCTCTGCTCAATGTTCATACTTCAAAAAGAATTTTGATACATCAATTCCAGCTTGTTTCATTGCCTCAACCTCTCCTATACTAATTTTATTAAATGGAGGAAGTCATCCTAATATCAGACTTTCTCTTACATGCTCATTAACTTCTGGTCACCTCACTTCCTCATTAGTGATTTGCTGATTTTTATAATAATCACTATACTCTTTTTGTTTAACTACTTGTATCATTTCTTGATCTTTAGACCCATTAATTTCTGTGATCTTGAACTTTGTATAATCATACACTTCAACATAGCTATCTCAATCTCAATCCTTATATGTTTCATCCACATAATGGAATCCTATTTTTGAAACCTCTGGTGGATATCTTAGCCTTGCAACATGAGGTTTTCAATCAATTCATATTACCTCAATTTCAGTAATGATGTTCCCTTCTCCTTGTATTGATCAAAGTAATGCTCCAAGAGATAAGAAATTATTTAATTTTGTATTTCCATTAAAATAGGCAACATATTCTTTACCTATAATTGATTTGTCAGATGAGTCAAAATCCATTTCTCATGAATGAGCATTATGAAGAAAATATTTTCACATAACTCATCTACTATTAAGAATATGAAGATCTCATTGAGTAAATTCATCATAATCTTTCTCTAATATTTTCTCAATTGTATGAGTTTTTTCACTATTTTTCTCTATTAACTCTTTGCTCATTAATCTAGCACGTACCCTCTCTATGAATCTATTTTCAATAAAATTTACTTTGTTTATTAGTATAGCATCCTCTACTAATGAATGTTCTTGCATTCATAAATAGAGCATTCAATATAATGCAATAATTATGTTTCTTTCAGCTTTTCATGCAGCAATATACTCTTCAAAAACATCTAGATCTATATGTCTTCTCAAAACTAAAAGGAGTTCTTGAGTCGGTACTCCTCATGTCTCTCAAATAATCTGTTTTACAATATCTATCAAAGCTCACAATTCTTCTTTTGATTCAACATCTGAAATTTTTTCTAATAACATATCAATTGAATTAACTCACCTAATATCAATTGTATGCAAATCACTAACTGTCCTCATCCTGATATTATACTCATTCAACATCATATTAAAACCATCCTTGAGCTTTGCATCTGTCAATACCACTCATTTATCAAGATTATTCATATTAATATAGGAATCTCCATAGTGAGCTTCCAGGTATGATGCAAGTATAATTTTCTCGTCAAAAGAAAAATCCTCAAAATTTCTTTTACCCTGACCCTTGTCTTTAATAATATGAACCAGTGATTTCTTAAGATCATCTGTTGCCATTTTTGAAAGACTTTTGAGTCCTTGAGCTCATTCAATTCAAAATCTCTCTAGATCAGTTAAGAATTTATCTCCTGAGCTTTTAGCTTCTGTTTTGAGAGATTCAAGCAATTCTCTAACTTTATTATGTGATTCTTGGATATCATCTAATGCCATAATTTAATAATTATTTAGTATAAATTGTATTTCATGTAATACTTTCATTTCTTCAGTTTTTCATCTCTGAGTATAAATCTTTTCAGTGATACTTTCATTAATCTTGTCTAACATAGACCTATAATCTGATACTCTTTTTTCTTCAAGAATACTTAATTTTAACATGATTCAAACACCTTTAAAATAACCAAAGTATTTTGATAATTTTATAAAAATAGCTGAAAGTTTTTGCTGCTCAATTGAAATCACCATTTTTTCAAGTAATTGAAAATAAAAAATTCCCATAAATTCTACCATATTATTTTTTTCTTTGCAAAAAAATTGAAACTCTTGTATACTAAAAAGGTCAGAATAGAAATAATTACTTAATAATATACACATGTTAGAAAAGGAGGTTAAAATATTAGATATAGATATAAAAGACTTAGTAGAAAAACTAGAAAAACTTGGAGCTGAAAGAACATTTGAATGAGAAATCCATGATGTGTACTATGATTTTCCAAACTGAGAAA
>CALDZW010000103.1 GCA_937944175.1 uncultured Candidatus Altimarinota bacterium | reverse complement strand
GATCTCTCAATTGAAGAGAAAAAAATATTTTGAGTAGCTTCAAATGAATTCAAAAATTTTATTATTAGTTCTCTTGAAACAAAAGGAAAAGAGCTTGACCAAAAAGCCTTTAATGAAGTATGAGAAAAAGAATGCATAGATGTAAGTCTTGAGTATCCATCAAAACACACAGGACATATGCATCCAATATCAATCACAAGTGCATTGATTGAGGAGATTTTCATTTCTCTTGGGTTTAAAGTAGAAGACGGTCCTCAAGTGGAGATTGAAGAATATAATTTTGATAAACTTAATATTCCTGATAATCACCCTGCTCGTGATGTATGGGATACTTTTTGGATAGATGATGCTATTAATAGAAAAAAACAGCCATGAGATAAATATCTCCTCAGAACACACACCTCTCCAGTTCAGGTGAGAACTATGTTGAAGTGAGAGTTGCCAATAAAAATAATTGTTCCAGGGAGGGTTTTTAGATATGAACAGGAAGATGCAAGACATACCTGTAATTTTTATCAGTTAGAGTGACTGGTGGTAGGAGAATGAATCAATTTTTGAAACCTAAAATGGACACTTGAAACCGTTATGAGAAAGCTGTTATGAGATTCAACAAAACTTCGTTTTCGTCCTTCGATCTTTCCATTTACAGAGCCAAGTGCTGAAATTGATGTAAGTTGTCAGATATGTAAGTGATGAGGGAATGGGTGAAAGTGTAGGATGTGTTCTGGTACGGGTTGGGTAGAATTGCTTGGAGCTTGAATGGTTCATCCTAAGGTGTTACAAGATTCATGAGTAGATCCAGAAAAATATTCTGGTTTTGCATTTGGAATGTGAATAGATAGAATTGCTGCACAAAGATTTTGAGTAAGCAGTAGTCGTATGTTCTACCAAAGTAAGCTACAATTAAATGAACAATTCTAATAAAAAAAGAGTTTAAGAAAAAAGTCAAAAAATCTTTTGCAATTTTATTGAAAACCAATATATTTGCGAGGCTATTATTTTAAACAAATACATTTTATGTCTGGTAAAGAAGATAAGATTGAGACAATTTGAGTGATAATTAAAGCTTTACCTGGTCTGGTTTTTGATGTTCAATTACCAGAAGATTTCTGATGAGGTATAGTGAAGGGATATTTGAGTTGAAAAATGAGAAAAAACTTCATAAAACTCATTGAGTGAGACACTGTTACAATAGAGTTAAGTCCATATGATCTTACTAAATGAAGAATAACTTTTAGAGGAAAAAAGGAGACTCTATCAGAACAAGGAGCTGCATAATATATTTTAAAACTTTTTCACAAATGAAAGTAAGAGCATCTGTAAAGAAAATATGTAGAAATTGCCAAGTGGTTAAAAGAAAAGGAATTGTACGCGTAATATGCAAAACAGATCCAAAACATAAACAAAGACAGGGGTAATTAGGGGTTATTTTACTATTATAAGTTTTTATATATGGCAAGAATTGCTGGGATAAACTTACCAAATGGAAAACATGTTGAGATTGCATTAACCTATATATATGGTATAGGAAGAACAACTTCACAAGAAATTCTAGATTGATTAAAAATTGCAAGAACTATTAAAATAGAGACTCTTTCAGAAGATCATCTTGATAGAATCAGAGAAGCAATTAAAGAATATATTGTTGAATGAGATCTTAGAAGACTCATTAACGGTAATATTAAAAGATTGAGAGAAATCAGATGTTATAGGTGAGTAAGGCATCAAAAAAGACTTCCAGTAAGAGGTCAAAGTACAAAAACAAATGCAAGAACAAGAAAATGAAAATCAGTTGCTATTGCGGGAAAGAAAAAATAAGAACTAATTTACACATTTTATAATTTTTTTAAATTATGGTTAAGACAGTTAAAAAAAGTAAAAAAACAAGGTCTGTTATACCTCATGGTCAAGCACATATTATGGCTTCATTTAATAATACAATTGTAAGTATTACTGATGAAAAAGGTAATGTTTTGACATGGGCAAGTGGAGGAAGTGCTGGTTTTAAATGAGCAAGAGAATCTACTCCATATGCAGCTCAGGTTATTGCTGAATGAGCTATTCAAAAAGCTATCACTCTTCATTCTCTTGAATCAGTTGATGTATATGTAAAGTGAATTGGTGTTGGAAGAGAACAAGCTATCAGATGACTTATATCAGGTTGAATTGAAATATCTTCAATTTTTGATATAACTCCAATTCCACACAATGGATGTAGAAAAAAGAAAGTAAGAAAGTTATAAAACAATAATAAACTCCATTTTAAATTTTAAAATTTACAGAAATTATGCGTTATACTTGACCAAAGAAGAAACTCTGTAGGAGGGAAGGTGTAAATCTGTTTGGGACAGAAAAATATGATCTATCAAAATCAAAAAGATGACCACTCAGATGAAGAAAAAGTAGTGAATTTGGGACTCAATTAAGAAAAAAACAACTTGCAAAAAGAATGTTTGGTCTTTCTGAGAAGCAATTTCTTTCATACTTTACAAAAGCTCAAAAATCAAAGTCTACTGGAACTACATGAGAAAAGATGCTTACTCTCCTAGAGCTACGTCTTGACAATGTTGTATATAGAGCAAGTTTTGCAAGAACAAGAATGCAATCAAGACAATTTGTGAATCATGCACATTTTACTTTGAATGGTGTGAAGGTAAGTATTCCTTCAATATCTTTGAAAGTAGGAGATGTTATTGCTTTGAGAGATAAGTTGAAAGAAAGTCCTTTATATAAGAGTCTTCTAGAAGAATTTGCAGAATTTGCAAAGGAAAATAAATGAAAAGTTTCTAATTGTAAATGGATAGAGGTTGATACAAAAAAACTTACTATTACTGTTAAAGCTCTTCCTGAGAAAGATGACTTTGAGCCAATTATAGATATTCAAAAAATTGTAGAATTCTACTCTAAATAATTTTGTTACTTTCATAACTCAAAATATAATATGCATATTGTTCACAATACCATTTGAGTTCCTAAAATTGCTCAAAAAAAGATTTCAGATGTAGTATCTCTTTTTACAGTTTGACCTCTTCCAAGAGGTTACTGAGTAACTTTGGGGAATTCATTAAGAAGAGTTCTTCTCTCTTCTATTCCAGGAACTCGCGTTACTTGAATTAAAGTAAGTGGAGTGAGTCATGAGTATTCTACTCTCCCATGAATTAAAGAAGGTATAGTTGATGTCATGTTAAATCTAAAAGGATTAATTATAGATAAGCAAGACACAGGAATTGAATGGTTGAAAATAGAAAAAAATAAAGCATGAACTGTGACTGCTGCTGATATAGCTCTTCCAGCAGGTGTTAAAATCTTGAATAAAGATATGTATATCACTGAAATTGATAAAGATTGATTGAATCTTGATATAGAAATAAGGGTAGAAAAAAGTGTAGGATACCTATGAGTTGAGGAGTTAAAAGAAAGAGAAGATGATGTAAATGTATTGTTAATTGATGCAAACTTCTCTCCAATCACTAATGTAAAATATAATATTGATTCAACAAGAGTTGAAGATATAAGTAATCTTGATTCTCTTGAGATGGAAGTCACTACTACTGGTATTATTACACCAAGTGATGCAATGAGATTTGCAGGGAATATGTTGAATTCTTACTTCAGTCTGTTGAATGAAGAAGGACTACAAATTGAAGGTGAGTTCATCTCAGATGTAAAAGATCTTCTCCAAAAAGAAAAAGAAGAAGTGAAAGAAGAATTAGAAAAAGAAACATATACTCCAATTGAAATTATGTGACTTTCTCCAAGAACTCTGAATGCTTTGATTAATTGAGATATTCTTTCAATTGAAGCACTTACTAAATGTACTGAAACAAAACTTTCTTCTATAAAAGGTTTTTGAAAAAAGGCTATGACAGAGATTCGTTCGGCATTAGCAGAAAGAGGTTTGAAACTTCTTTGAGATGATTAATTACGATAGACCACTATTTATTTACTATTTTCCTCATTATGAGACATAGAGTCAGAAAACATTTAAAGTTCAGCAACAAGTCATTTCAACATAGAGATGCTCTTATTAGAAATCTTGCAACATCTTTTTTTGAACATAAAAGTTTAAAAACTACTCAAAAAAAAGCAAGAGCTGTGCTTCCCCTTATTGATAAACTAATAAATGTAGCTAATTCAAAAGATGAGATGAATGCTATAAGACAAGTAAAGCAGTATTTATATACTAAAAACTCATCAGTTGAATTATTTAAGAATGTAGCTCCTAAGTATAAATGAGAAAAAACTTCTGGTTTTACAAGAATTACACCTATAAAGTATAGAGATTGAGACGGAGCAAAACTTGTTATGCTTGAGCTCGTTTAATTATTAATTCATTTGAAGAAGATGAAAACTATTACCCCAAAACAATGCACACCAGCTGAAAGAAAGTGGTATGTTGTTGATGCTGAAGGTCAAACTCTTGGAAGATTGGCAACAAAGCTAGCAGTGATGCTAAATGGAAAAAATAAAGTTGATTTTGCATCTCATGTAGATAACGGAGATTACGTAGTGGTTATCAACGCTGATAAGTTTGTAGTTACTTGAAAGAAAATGACTGACAAGATGTATCACAGACATACTGGATATCTTGGAGGATTGAAAAGTACTTCATTAGAAGATATGCTAAAAAAGAAACCAACAAAAGCATTAGAACTTGCAATTAGTGGAATGCTTCCAAAAAATAAATTAAGAAAGAACATGCTTTCTAGATTAAAACTTTTCTCTGGAACTGAACATAAATATGAGGCTCAACAGCCTGAAACTGTACAATTATAATATTAATCTTCTTACCATGGCAAAGTATATTTACACTGTTTGAAAAAGAAAAACAGCTTCAGCTCAAATTAAACTTTTTGACTGAGTATGAAAAGATATGATCAACTGAAAACCAGTTGCTGAATATGTTCATAGATCAGATTTATTTGATGTTATGTATGCTGCAGTGAAACTCTCAAAATTAAAAGATAAGGTGTATTTTGAGGTAGCAGTACAAGGTTCATGAGAATCAGCTCAAGCAGATGCTATCAAATTTTGATTAGCAAAAGCATTAGTTGAAAAAGATGAATCATTAAGACCAATCTTAAAACAAGCATGATTTTTGACTCGTGATGCAAGAAAAGTTGAAAGAAAGAAACCATGATTGCATAAAGCGAGAAAAGCATCTCAATGGTCAAAGAGATAATTGCTTATATGTTTTGAATTTTACATTAATAATCTTGTTGAAAGATGCCAACGATAAATCAACTTGTTAAAAAAGGAAGAAAAAAAGATCCAAAGAAGAGTAGCTCTCCTGCATTGCAAGTAACAAAAAACTCTATCAGAGGAGGAACTCAAGTAGAACTTCCATCTGGATGTCCTCAAAAAAGAGGGGTATGTGTTAAAGTATATACTGCTACTCCTAAGAAACCTAACTCAGCATTAAGAAAAGTTGCAAGAGTAAGACTTACTAATGGATATGAAGTAAATGCTTACATTGGATGAGAAGGTCATAATCTTCAAGAGCATTCAGTAGTAGCTATTAGAGGTTGAAGAGTAAAAGACTTACCATGAGTACGTTATCATGTAGTTAGATGACTCCTTGATTGTGAAGGAGTATCTGATAGAAGACAAAGTAGAAGTCTTTACTGAGCTAAAAAACCAAAATAGTCATTTTTTAGATAATAAAGAGAGTAGGTTCAACAATTACCGAAAATAATTCTTTTTATTACTATATATTTATAATTGTTTATTAAAAAACTATGAATAATGAAGTTTCAACACGTGATATGTATGATAAGTTTGTAAATTATGTCATGCTTGATGGTAAAAAGTCAGTTGCTATCAAGATAATGAATGATGCATTTGAAGTTATTAAGTCAAAAGGACAAAAAGATGCAATGTGAATTTTTACAAAAGCTCTTGAAAATGTAATGCCAAGAATTGAAGTAAGACCAAAGAGAGTATGAGGTTCAATTTACCAAGTACCTCAAGAGGTTAGACCTAAAAGACAACTTTTCCTAGCTGCTAAATGGTTAATAGATGCTGCAAGAAAGAAAAAATGAACAAGTTTTCATAAATTTCTAGCTAATGAGCTTATTGATGCTGCAAATGAAAGTGGTGATGCAGTTAAGAAAAAACTTGATGTTTATAAAATGGCAGAGGCTAACAAAGCATTTGCAAGATTTGCAAACAGATAATTACAAACATATTATTTTCATAATTTTAAAACTATGGCTCATAAGAAAGCTCAATGATCTACTAGTAATGGTAGAGATTCTAATGCCAAAAGATTAGGAGTAAAAATCTTTGGTGAACAGAAAGCAGTACCTGGGAATATTATCCTGAGACAAAAAGGAAATAAATATTGGCCAGCTGATGGAGTAGGACAAGGAAAAGACTTTACACTCTTTGCAGTAAAAGACGGAACTGTTAGATACTTCAAAAAAAATAGAAGAAGTTTTGATGGGAGAGTATTCAAAGATACATATGTATCTGTTGTATAATTCTACAATAAAGATCACATGTACTATATGAAAGCCTTTCTCAAGATAATTGAAGCAGGCTTTTATTTTTGCCATCATAGCTCAGTTGGTAGAGCACACCCATGGTAAGGGTGAGGTCATGGGTTCAAATCCCATTGTTGGCTCCATTGAAAACAAAAAAATCTCAACTATTTATATAGTCGAGATTTTTATATTGTGAAATTTAGTTATCAAAAGCAGTTGAACAACAAACATAAGCGTTGGTAGCATTACAAGATGGAAAAAGTGTGTTGTTTGTTTCAAAGTATGATTCAGTGACATAAGAAGTATACCCTCAGCCATACCAAGTATTTTCAAGATCACTACAATTCTGATTAGTATAGCTAGATTTAGCAACTCATCCAGCATGCCATGCTCAATTTATATTAGTATGACAGACTTCATCAAGGTCAGCTGTATTATCTGGAAGTGGCACCATGATAATACTTTTATTCGTATTTCATGATGGAAGAGCACTATAACATATTCCGCGTGCTGCATTAGCTGCTGTCATATCATGTTGAACTTGTCATGCTACTTCAAGCATTTTTTTAGGTTCTGAGTCTAGCTCTCAAATTCCTACATTTCATCCATTACTTTGAAGAAGTATTGCTCAGGTATAGGTATTGTTTTCTACTGTCTGTAATCTTAGTGATCAACTTGCACTCATCCAGTGCATAAATCATTTGTTATTATCATCGTTTCAGAGTTGTAAAAAGTTATCAACATTTTCTTGGTTAAAAAACTTTGCATCTCATTTTACTTCAAGTTGTGCATTAGGAATGTTTGTATTAATTCAAATACTTCATGTCGCAGTGATTCTTAATCTTTCTGTGTTAGCAGTTCCAAATATAAGAGGATCTGTATTTCTGAATGATCAGATAAAAAATGGAGATATATCTCAGGAAGTATTTCACCATGAAATGAGTTCAGTTCATCAAGCAAGAGGACTTCACCACCTTGAAAGAGTTCTAGCTGATCAGTGTGAAAACATTCACAATGATGACTTATCTCAGGCTGTACTATTAGATGCAAATCTGTTTGGTGACCTAGTTGTGATTCATAGACGTGCGTCCTTATCTGTTGTTGCAGACTTTACTATCTCTATTTGTGGTCTTGCTCATCCATATGTGGGATAGAGAACTTCATGACTTTCCTCCCAGTCTCCATGAAAGTATCTTCAGGTATTTTCAATGCTGGTGTGTGGATTATCAGTTCATATTCAAACAAGTCCACCAGTGTATACAGCATTAGTACTTCCACTTCCTACTACAAATTTTCCTCAACCAGAACCAATACATCAATTAGTATCACAAATTGTTCAAGATGACTTAATATTTCAAGCTACATCCAATTTCTCACTAGGTGTAGATGTGCCAATTCACATTTCTCAAGTATCCTTAATAGTTACAAGTCTTCAACTATAATTCCCTTTTGCAATAACAAATTGAGTTTGATGTAGGTTTCAAAAAAACCAGTTATTTGTACCATCTTCTAGTTTTGTTTGAACTCATTGTGTGAAACCACCATAGTTAACATTTCTTTGTAAGATAAGTTGAGGAGAATAACTCTGAGCAGATATATTTCCTCAGACATTTAGTGCTTGATCAGTTTTTACTTCATTATATGGAGCTATTCATTGATTGACAGTAATGTTTCCATTTGATCATATGGTAAGCTTTTTTACATCTCAAACTTTTACAGCTTTTCTATGGTAATAGTAACTTCATCTTTTATCCCAACACTCATCTCATATCTGACTTTCGGTTGGTATTGGTGAATAATCTGTATTTGCTGGATCAGCATCCCAACTACATTGAGGCACACTTGGTAGTACATTGGTGTAGTCTATTGTTGAATAGTATTTGTCAGCTACTTGATACTTATTATATCTAGATGTTGCATGGTCAAGATCTCTATCTGTACATATAGTTCATAGATCTTCAGTAGGAGGATTTGATCCATCAGCAATGTTGAGATTTATATCAGCAGTACAGTATGGGAGTCAGTAATCACTCATACCTCATTCAATTTTTACATAGGCTTTATATCATTCAATATCTAGTATCCCCTCAGGACTACTTGTACGGATTCATATGTTTCATGTATCTTTTTCTATTACAAGGTTTTCTCTCAGTAGTGATCAGCTAGCATTATGTGTAATAATAGAAAATCTATTATCTCTATCTCTAATAGTAGAGTAATCTCAACTTGGATCATTTCATGCCAAATTTATTTCAGCCCATCCAGTTCATTCTGCATTAATTCTTGCATAATCTCACTTGATGGTTGCATATGTTCACAAAAGATCAATATTTCTGAATTTATTAGGTTCATTAGTTCCAATTCAGACCCTTCACCCAGTGTAGACAGCATTCAATCAACCACTTCATTCCACAAACTTCCTCAAAGGATCACTTTCAGTTCATATATTTTGAACTATACAATCTATATCTCAGGGAGCACAATCTGGATCTAGAGTAGATCATGGCATATATCATCCAGTAGGGGCCACTGCAAATGCTGCCACTCACATGAGGCTAATTACAGCAGTTGTACTGAGAATATTTCTGCTGAGAAAGTGTAGATTATTTTTTGTTTTATTGTTCATAAGGATTTCTTTTTTAGATAAGATTAAAAATATTTCCATTATTGAGAATAACATATCTAAGAGATGTGTGCAATTTATAATACTAGAATGTTATAAAAAATGAATTGACAATAGGTAATATTACCTAATAAAATAGAGACATAAAAAAGTAGCTTTTATTTTTGACTTTTGTTTTTATCTATATAGGATAGGCAAGCTTTTTGGGATTTCATGCAAATACCAAAAGTACATAAGAAGGGTTAAGTTAAACGATCTAGATAGCATTTGTACAATACTCATCATAGTGTATATCACTTATATGAAATATTATAAATGCATTTAATTTAGTATAAAAAGTTTAACCTATGACTTTATATAATAATCATTTTTATACAATGGCTTGAATAATGGCTAAAAAGTTAGAAATGACACGTGTTATAAAAGGAGATACTTTTATACCTGTTACTCTACTTGAAGTCCCTCAACTTAAGGTTGTGTGAATAAAGACTGTTGAAAATGATGGATATGAAGCTCTTGTCGTTTGAATTCTAAAAAATAGTGAATGAGGAAAATTAGGTGAATGAAAAAAAGCACTTAATGTATCTGACTTTTCTACAGTAAAGGAATACCCAATGCATGAAGGGGATTCAGAAAAATTTGCTGTTGGAGATGATATTACTCTTGACTGTTTAGAATGAATAGAAACTGTAAATATTGTAGCAGTTTCAAAATGAAAAGGGTTTACATGAGCTATGAAAAGACATAATTTTCATGGGTGACCATCATCTCACTGATCTAAGTTCCATAGGGCGCTAGGTTCAATTGGTAATAGAAAGCCAACAAGAACAGCTAAATGAAAAAAGATGCACGGTCATCATGGTGATCTTACAGTGAATCTTAAAGATGTTCCTGTTGAGCTTGTGAATAAAGAAATCTGAGTTATTTGAGTCAGATGAGGTGTTCCTGGATGAAGGAATACAATTGCTAGTATAATTTTTTAATTCTTAATCTTACACCACGAAAAAATGGAAACTAAGATGTATGACCAGAAAGGAAAAGCTTCTGGGAGTGTTGAGTTAAATGAATCTATATTTGCAGTTGTAGTAAACGAAAATCTTATACATAGAGCTTTGGTTTACCAATTAGCGAATGCAAGAATTGCAGTTGCTCACACAAAAACAAGATGAGAGAGAAGAGGTTCTACAAGAAAAATTTATAGACAAAAATGAACTGGTAGAGCAAGAATGGGATCAAATAGATCTCCAATTAGAAAAAAAGGTTGAGTTGCATTTGGACCAAGAAATAATAGAAACTTTACTCTTTCTATGAATAGGAAAGAGAGAAGATTGGCATTATTTTCTGTACTTACTTCTAAACTACAAAATAATAATCTTATAGTAGTTGATGGAATTAACTTTGATGCTCCAAGTACAAAAGAGGCAGACACTTTTTATAAGTCTCTTCCATATGAGAAAAACATTTTATTTGGACTATCTGAATCAAATGAAATGATAGAGAAATCTTCAGCAAATCTTCCATATGTGAAAACACTATTGTCTTCATATTTGAATGTGAAAGATTTATTGAAATATAATACTCTTGTATTAGAAAAAGACTCTCTTGAAAAATTAGATGCACTTGCTGCATAATCTTTGATACAATAGTTTAATAATATATTTAAAAGATGAGACTGTATAGAATTCTGAAAAAACCAATTGTTACAGAAAAGGCATCTACTCTAGAAATGCTTAGTAATACGTATGTTTTTGAGGTATCAGATGATGCAACAAAAATTGATATTAAAAAAGCAGTTCTTGAATTATATGGAGTAAGTGTTTCAAGTGTAAATATTGTAAATACGAGACAAAAATTTAAATATGGTAGAAAGGGTATGCAGATAAGAAAAAGATCAACAAAAAAAGCATATGTAACTCTTGCAGATGCCTGATCAAAAATTGATGCTACTATAATTAAATAGATCTACTTTAATTCTTAATTATTTAAGAGGTGGGAATTAAAAAATTTAAACCAACTACCCCAGGTAGAAGGTGAATGACTGGACTGACTTATGATGAGATAACAACTACATCACCATACAAGCCTCTTACTGTTACTTTAAAGAAACATGCCGGAAGGAATAATCTTTGAAGACTAACAATAAGACACCAAGGTTGAGGTCATGCGAAAAAATATAGAATGATTGATTTTTCTCGTACTGATAAGAAAGGTATTCCAGCAAAAGTTGAAACAATTGAATATGATCCATATAGGACTGCGTTCATCGCTCTTGTGTGTTACAAGGATGGTGAAAGGAGGTATGTTCTAGCTCATAGTGAAGTTCAGGTATGAGATATTATAATTACTGATGAATCTACTCCGTTAAAATCTGGAAACAGAATGGAGATTGGAAATATTCCAACAGGGTTAGAAGTATATAATGTTGAACTTATTGTAGGGCAATGATGAATTTCAGTAAGATCTGCTTGATCAAGTGCTACAATTACTTCTCAAGAATGAGAATATACTCAGGTAAAATTACCATCATGAGAAGTGAGATTTGTTCATAAAAAATGCTACGCAACTCTTGGGGTTGTTTCAAACTCAGATCATTCTCAAGTAGTAATCTGAAAAGCATGAAGATCTAGATGGATGTGAAAAAGACCTACAGTTCTTGGTAAATCTATGAATCCAGTTGATCATCCACATGGATGATGAGAATGACATTCTCCAATTGGTATGAGGGCACCAAAGACTCCATGGGGTATGCCTGCTCTTGGATACAAAACAAGAAATAGAAAAAAAACTACTTCTAAGTGGATTCTAAGAACAAGAAAGTGAATACTTATGGTATAAATCCTTATAAATAAAAAGACATTTATGACAAGAAGTTTAAAAAAATGACCATATATTGTTGAAAGGCTTGTTAAAAAAGTTGAGGCAATGAATGCGTCATGAAAAAAAGGAGTGATAAAGACATGGTATAGAGCATGTACTATTACACCAGAATTTGTTTGACACACTTTCTGAGTACATAATGGTAAAGCACACTTTCCAGTTTTTGTTACAGAAGATATGGTAGGGCATAAATTATGAGAGTTTTCTATGACTAGATCTTTCAGATGACATGCATGAAATAAATAATATTTTTAAAAGCTAAAATTAATTGCTTATGAAAGCGTACGGAAAAAATATTAGAATATCTCCAAAAAAACTGAGAGTTGTAGCAGAAATTATTAGAAATCAAAGTGCTACTGAGGCATTATCTTTTCTGAAATTTGCTCCAAAGAAATGAGCTGGTATTTTGTATAAAGTGTTATTTTCTGCAGTCAGTAATGCAATAAATAATAACTCACAAAATGAATCTGATTTATATATTAAATCACTTGTTATTAACAAATGAATTGTATACAAAAGAAGTAATCCAGTTTCAAGATGAAGAGCACACAAAATTTTGAAAAGAACTTCTAATATTGATTTAGAACTCCAAGTGAAATAACATATTTTAATATTTTAAATAATGTATTTATGTGACATAAAGTAAGTCCCATATCATTTAGAATTCCATATATAAAAAATTGGTTTTCTACTTGGTATTCAGACAAAAAGTCATACAAAAGTGATCTGTGATTAGATCTGAAAGTAAGATGAATACTTAAATCTGAGTTAAGAGGTATTCCTGTTGGAGACATTATTGTTTCTAGGGATACTGATATGATGAGGGTAGCAGTATTTACTTCAAAAGCTTCTCTTATTTTATGAAAAACAGGGGAGAATTTAGAAAAAATCATAGCATTGCTTTCAAAAAAGACTGGTATGAAGGTAAAAGTTGATATTAAAGAAATCAAAAGACCAGATCTAAATGCAAAGATTGTTGCATATGGAATTTGAAATCAGATTGAACAAAGAATGCCATACAAAAGAGCTATTAAAATGGCTATTGCTAAAACTATGGAAAAATGAGCAAAATGAATCAAAGTTAAAGTTGGATGAAGGCTGAATGGGGCAGAAATTGCAAGAAAAGAAACATTCACTGAAGGGAATATTCCAACTCAAACAATTAGGTCTGATATTGATTATTGTACAATGAGAGCAGAAACTGTTTATGGTACAATTTGATTGAAGGTTTGGATATACAAGGGGGATATTTACAATAAAAAGTAAAATATTTGACTTAGAAAATATTTTTATATACTAACTGAGACTTAAAATGTTACAACCAAAAAAGACTAAATATAGGAAGGTCTTTAGAGGTAGACTTAAATGAAAGGCTATCAAAGGATCTGACATTGTATTTGGTGACTATGGTATAAAGGCTTCAACTAGAGGATATATCACATCTAGACAGATTGAGTCAGCTAGAAGAGCAATGATTAGACATCTTAAAAGAGGTGGAAAAATCTGGATTAGAATTTTTCCAGACAAAGCATTTACTGCTAAACCATTGGAAGTGCCAATGGGGTGAGGTAAATGATCTGTGGAGATGTATAGGGCCCCTGTAAAACCTGGTAGAGTTCTGTTTGAAATAACAGGAGTTACACCAGAAGTTGCTAGGGAAGCTTTTAGGCTTGCTTCATATAAACTTCCAGTAAAAACTAAAATAATAGTTGATTAATAGAAACACTATATGAAAGATATTAAAGAACTGAAACTTCTTAGTATGGATAAAATAATAGCATTATCAAAAACTGATTTATCAAAAGAAGTTACAAGATCTGCAAAAAATTTATTTGTGCTTAGAATGAAAAAAGAAACTTGAGAACAAAAACAAACTCATGTGATAAAGTTCTTAAGAAGGTATATTGCAAAGCTACATACAGTTGCAAATAACAATAGAGATTAATTATTTTACAATAAATAATAATTATGAGAACAAAGAAAGGTATAGTTACAAGCAATAAGATGACAGGAACAATAGTTGTTTCAGTACATTCTTATAAGATTCATCCAAAGTATAAAAAAAGATATAGAGTTACTAAAAAGTTTTATGCTGATGATAAAGACAATACATGTAATGAGGGTGATGTCGTTATTATTAAAGAATCAACTCCTATCTCTAAACTAAAAAGATGGGTGCTAGTAGAAAAGCTTAGTTAGTTTTAACTTTTAAATAAGGGTAGAAATGATACAAACTGAATCAAGGTTAGTTGTAACAGATAATTCTTGAGCAAAAGAAGTACTTTGTATAAAAGTTTTATGATGATCTCACAGAAGATATGCTTCAATTGGTGATGTAATTGTTGTTACAGTTAAAAAAGCTCTTCCAGATGGTTGAGTGAAAAAGAAAAAAGTAATGAAAGCAGTAGTGGTAAGAACTAAAAAAGAGATTAGAAGAAAAGATGGTTCTTATGTTAGATTTGATGATAATGCTTGTGTTATTATTGATGATGATGGCAATCCTAAGTCTACTCGTATTTTTTGACCAGTTGCAAGAGAGCTGAGAGGAAAGGGATTTCAGAAGATAGTGAGTTTAGCTCCAGAAGTTTTATAAACTTTAGTAATTAATTTTGACTTATGAAAATAAGAACATGAGATAGTGTACAAGTCATGTCTGGAAAGAAGAAAGACAGATGAGTAATCTCAACAGTAATGATGGTAGATACTTCAACAAACAAAATTATTGTTAAAGATATCAATGTTGTTACTAGGCATGTCAAAAAGCAAGGAACAAATCCTGGGCAGATAGTAAAAATGGAAAAAGCAATTCACATTTCAAATGTTATGCTTATATGTCCATTTACTGAAAAACCTACAAGAGTTTGATATGTACTCATCGAAAATGATTGAAAAACAAAAAAATATAGGTTTTCAAAAATTGCTGTAAAAGAGAAAGGATGAAAACCAGAAGATTATAAAATTGACACCAAATAGTGAAAATTTATTTAATAAAATGAACGTAAAATGTCTTTGAAAGATAAATATGAAAAAGATGTGTTTCCTGAATTACAAAAGTCTCTTGGGCTTACTAATGTCATGGAAGTACCAAAATTAGAAAAAGTGGTTCTAAATATGTGAATTTGAACATATGTGAGATCTTGAAATAAAGACTTCTCTTCACTTCAAGAACATTTAGCCCTTATAGCAGGACAAGCTCCTACAGTAAGATATGCTAAAAAAGCGATTTCTAATTTTAAACTAAGAGCATGAATGCCAGTTGGTCTTTGTGTTACTCTGAGAGGACAGAATATGTATGATTTTCTTGAAAAACTTGTTGATATAGTTTTACCAAGAGTAAGAGATTTTAGATGAGTTTCAAAAAAATGATTCGACAATGACTGAAACTATAACTTCTGAATTAAGGAACATACAATATTTCCAGAAGTTCCACATGATGATGTAATGAAAACTCATGGTCTTCAAATTACTGTAAAAACTACAGCTAATTCAAAAGAACAATGAAGAGCATTACTTGAATGATTAGGATTTCCATTTTCTAAATAAGGTTTAATTTTTAATTAAGTTTGAAATGGCAAGAAAAGCAGTAATTGCTAAGGCAAATAGGTTACAAAAAAAGTTTCTACAAGCACTAGCTGATTGAAGAAAACCAACAAAAGCTACAAAAGTTTTTAACTGTTGTGGTGAATGTGGTAGAACAAGAGGATATCTTGGACACTTTGGTATTTGTAGAATTTGTTTTAGAGAAAAAGCTAATGCTTGAGAATTACCAGGTGTTAGAAAATCAAGTTGGTAATAAATAGAGTTAAGTTTTAGTTATTAATTTTTATGTTATGATAATAGATCCAATTGGAGATTTATTAACAAGAATAAGAAATGCCTACATGGCAAGAATTGTTGAATTAAAAATTCCTTATTCTAAAATTAAATCAGATATTTTAAGAATCCTCAAAAAAAATAAGTATATTGTAGATTTTGAAGTTTCTGAAGAAGACAAGAAAAATTTTCTTGTTGTTACATTGAATGATATGAAAGTAACTAAATATCTTCCAAACTTTAAAAGAATATCTAAACCAGGACAAAGAATTTATGTAGGTTCTAAAGATATTAAAAAATCAAAGAATGGTAAAGGGATATTTATAGTTTCAACTCCTAAGTGAGTAGTTACTTGATATGAAGCAAGAAGTTTGAATGTAGGATGAGAGTTATTGTGTGAAGTATTCTAGTGAATACATATAGTATTATAAAAGAGAAATAAATACTATTATTAATCCAATTTATAATTATTAAAATCAAGTTATTATGTCAAGAATTTGAAAATTACCAGTAACTATTCCTGAAAAAGTGTCAGTTTCTGTTAATTGATCTACTGTTACAGTTAAATGACCATTATGAGAACTTAATTATACATTCTCTGAACGTATTAAAGTTGAAGCAAAAGAATCTGAAGTTGTTGTGACAAAGAATGATGAAACAGCAAATGCATTATGGGGAACTACTAGATCTATTATTGATAACATGGTAGTATGAGTAACTGAAGGGTATAAGAAATCTCTAGAGATTCAATGAGTATGATACAAGTTTGAAGTTCAATGAGCTAAATTAGTTTTGAGTATTTGATACTCTCATAAAGTGGAGATGGAAGTACCAAGTACTTTGAAAGCTCAATTGGATGATAAGGCTAAAAATGTTTTACATATTTCATGAATTGATAAACAAGAAGTATGAGAATTTGCAGCAAAAATAAGAGCTAAGAAAAAACCTGAACCATATAAAGGGAAAGGTATTAGATATGAATGAGAATATGTAAGAAGAAAAGCAGGTAAAACTGGTAAATAATCATACTCATATATAAGAGTTTCATTATATTTATAATTACTATAATTCAGATGTTACAAAAAGGTTTAAAAAGATATAGAAGACAAGTAAGGATTAGAGCAAAAATATCATGAACTGAATCAAGACCAAGACTTGCTATATTTAGAAGTAATACATCTATATATGCACAAGTTATTGATGATGTTGCATGAACTACTATTGTTTCTTTTTCAGATATAAAAACAAAAGATAAAGGAACAAAAACTGAATCCGCTGCTAAAGTTTGAACTAAAATTGCTGAACTAGCATTAGCAAAAGGGATAAAAGAAGTAGTATTTGATAGATGATGATTTGCTTATCATGGGAGAGTAAAAGCACTTGCTGACTCAGCTCGTGAAGCATGATTACAATTTTAATTAAATAATTACATCTAATATGGCATTTTCTCCTAAAGGTAAATGAAATAAAGGACAAAAAAAGAGTAATTTCAAAGAAGAACTTTTATCAATTGATAGAGTTACAAGAGTTACAGCATGATGAAGACAACTTCGTTTTAGAGCTGTAATGGTTGTTTGAGATGAAAAATGAAATGTAGCACTTGGAACTTGAAAGAGTTGGGAAGTGGTTGATGCAATTGCAAAAGCAATTACTAATGCTAAGAAAAAACTTACTAAAGTACCAATTGTTGAATGAACTGTTCCATATGATATTAAAGTGAAATTTAAGGCAGCTGAAGTTATGCTTCATCCAGCTTCTAAATGAACATGATTAATTGCATGATGAGCAGTAAGAAAAGTATTAATGGTAGCATGATACAAAGATGTATTAGCAAAAAGATATGGTTCAACAAATCTTATTAATAATGCAAGAGCTACTATAAAAGCATTAACTTCATTTAAAAAATAGCATATATTTTTTACATTGAGCATAATAATTATTTTTTTAAAAATATTGCAATGATTGCTTTAAATAATTTGAAACCAAATAAAAAGTCTAGAAGAAAGTCTACAAGACTGTGAAGAGGGAATGCTTCAGGTCATGGAACTTTCTGTGGTAGATGAATGAATGGTCAAAACTCAAGATCATGAGGTTGAGTACCTGATTGGTTTGAGTGAGGACAGACTCCACTTTTTAGAAGAATGCCTAAATTAAAGGGCTTCTCTAATGCAAAATTTATGAAGCATTTTAATGTAGTTAATCTTTCTCAATTACAGAAATTAGCTGATGCTGGTATCTCTACTATTTCAAAAGAGGTTCTTCTTGAAAACAAAGTACTGAGAAGAAAAAATCTTCCAATTAAGTTGTTGGGTAAATGAGAAATATCATCTTCAATTACACTTTCAGTGAATGCTGCTTCAGTCTCAGCTAAAGAAGCTGTAGAAAAGGCTTGAGGGACAGTTGAATTAGTCTAACAAACCTAAAATTACTTTTAGGTTTTTTGTTTGTAAAAAGACATAATTTTACTATAATTGGTCCATATTTATCAGTTAATTTTTTGGTATGTTTGATAGTATTAAATCTATATTTGAAATAGAAAGTCTAAGAAAGAAAATTATAGCTACACTTGTGCTTGTTTTAGTATACAAGATGCTTGCTGTAATCCCTGTTCCATGAGTGAATACAGATGGTTTAGCAGCTATGATGGATCAACAAAAAGGATTGAGTTTTTTCTCTGCTTTAATGTGAGGATGACTGAGTAATTTTTCTATTATTTTAATGTGATTATCTCCGTATATTAATGCAATGATCATATTGCAACTACTCGGAGTTATCATTCCAAAGCTTGGACAACTCCAAAAAGAGTGAGAAGCAGGACAAAAAAAGATTACTACCTATACAAGACGTCTCACTCTTCCTCTAGCTTTTGTTCAGTCATATTGAATGATTGTGTTAATAAATTCTCTAGCATGAGGTACAATCATTGATACAACAAATACTCAGACTGTTCTTATGGCAATGGTTATTGTTACCACATGAACAATGTTTCTGATGTGGCTTGGTGAGGTAATGACTGAGTATGGTATTTGAAATGGTATTAGTATAATTATTACAGCTTGAGTACTTGCTGCTGTTCCATGAGTAATATCTCAGTATATTACCTATGGTTGATCTACACTTATATCTATTCAGCCAATATTCATCTGACTTCTACTTGCAACACTCTTAATAATCTACATTATTATTAAGTTTACAGAATGAAATAGAAGAATACCAATTATCTATACAAGAACCGGGAGAGAAGAAAAATCATACTTTCCAATTAGAATCAATCAGGCTTGAATGGTCCCAATTATCTTTGCTGTTTCTCTTGTTACTTTTCCTGGAATACTTGGACAAATCTTGGAAAATGCATCATGAGGAAAGGCAAATGCTATTTGAAAATTTCTTACAGAATATTTTTCAATGGCAAACCCATCATGGCCTATGATAATAGTCTATTTCTTACTAGTTCTTTGATTTTCTTTTTTCTATGTTTCTATAACCTTCAATACAGAACAAGTAGCAGATAATATACAAAAGAGAGGATGATATATTCCTTGAATTCGTCCATGAGAAGAAACTCAGAATTATTTTTCTAAAGTTTCTAATCACCTCAATCTCTTTGGTTGAAGTTTCCTTGCTCTTATAGCAGTACTTCCATATATCATGTGAAAATTCTATGGTTCAAGTATTGATTTCATAGTATCAGGAGCATGACTGATCATTATTGTATCAGTTATACTTGATCT
>CALDZW010000102.1 GCA_937944175.1 uncultured Candidatus Altimarinota bacterium | reverse complement strand
GAAGAACTCATT
The DNA here is from genome assembly GCA_937944175.1 of uncultured Candidatus Altimarinota bacterium. Classification (GTDB taxonomy): domain Bacteria; phylum Patescibacteriota; class Gracilibacteria; order BD1-5; family UBA6164; genus CALLPO01. The sequence continues at coordinate 9,239 of CALDZW010000102.1, read as the reverse complement.
TCAAAAGTGAAGAAGAATAGAACAGAAATAAAAATAATTTTTAGAATAATTTTCATGTGGAACTTTGTTAATAACAAGAATAAACTCCCCTTATTCTATTTGCCTAATAGCTTTTTACTACTATTATTTATATTATCAGTTAAAATTTTGTTAAAAAATATTGTAAATGAAAAAACTCCTTTCAAGAGAAGAAGAATTAAAAAAAGTGTATAGATATTGAAGCTACACTGACACTATGTTTTTTAGACCTAATTTATGGGTACATTCAAAAAGAGTGGTTTTATGGTGTGAGTATATCTGTGATAAACTTATTCAAAATTGAGCAACAATAGACAGACAAAAAGTCTTAGATCTTGCTATGATACATGATGATGAAGAAATTATCACAGGAGATATTGTGGCACAAGATAAGCTTCAGTTTACAGAAGAACAACAAAAGAAATATGACGATGATTGTAAGGATGCATTCTCTATTCTTAAATACAACTACATTGATAATTTTGATCTTTTTGATTACAGTGAATATCTCAATATAGTTGAAAATAAAACATGAGAAGAATATATGGTAGTTGAATTAGCTGATAAGCTTGATGCAATGTGTGAATGTTTTCATGAAATGCTTTTTAATAATTACCTATTTTGCAAAAAGATTCCACTAGAAGGTCATTGAATGATTCTCCCCTATCATTTTACATGGCACCGTTCAAAGACCCGACTTGATAACATGCTTACTCATTTTAAACAAAATAATATACTGCCTTTTCAGACTATTGATATCTTGCAATACTATGAAAGTGAAGCTCCTGAAAACCTTGAAACATATGTTTCTTGATATGAAATATATGATATTTGGACAAAGCTCCAATTTGATTCAAAAGACTCTGATCTCATAGATTGCCTGACTATTCAAAAAGAATTTCTAAAATAGATATTGCTCTTTTAACATTTCTCTGAGATACTTCCCTTTCATTGTTCCATTGAGAAAATGTATATGGTAGTGACTTAAACTTCTTCAAGCAAATGTTTCTCTAGTAAATGAGAAATAATCCTCCTCTTCAAAAAAGCTTCTCACAAATTTATGCACTTCATAGAGTTCAGAGAATAATTCTTTTTCAATATCCTCTGATCTAGACTTATGTTCATATGGAACAGCCATTATGTGCTTCTTTGTATGAGTATATGGAAACTTATTGTAGAGTATATACCAATGTTTTCACCTCCATAGAATAATATCTTTTTGTGATTGGCTGTCAGTATCACATAAAGGACAATTATCTATTCACAAATCATCATAGCGTTTTTTATTTGTATGATAATTTGCTTCTTGAATTGATTTTTGTTTCATAGTTGTTCATTATCATAATAAAGTACCTCCTGCCACACATATTCACACAAGACTAGTAACAAGTATATCTTTTTTTGAAATAGTTTCTCATAGAAATAGATATGAGAATAGAAGATTAGATACTAATCATAGCATTCAAATAAGCACTGCTTGAATGAGTCAAAATTCACTAATCAAATACATTCATATAAATACTGATATATACCATGTGATAGTATTACATCAAAGCATTATTGTAAATTGTGAGTTTATTTTTTTGATATTTCTTAATTCTTTAGATAAGAAAATTATTATAAATAAAAATATTACATTCAGTCATGTTTCAAAAATAAGTAATGACTCTGGTGATATTTGTAGTAATACCATTCAATAAATCACATACTGAAAAGCACTCAGAAGTGATGCTATAATCATTGCAACACAATATGTATTCAGTGTAAGTTTATTAAGATTAACACTTGAAAATATAAGTATAGCTCAGGCAATTAAAGCAAAAATAAGAGAAATTTTATTATTTCATGAAAGAAATATAAAACCAAGAATCACTGTAAAAATTCATTCTAATTGACCATATGGAGTCAATACTGAAACCTTTTCATTTTTAAATGCATATTGAAAGAGAAATTCAGCTCATATTCATATGATTGCTGATAATGCGAGTAATCACACAACAGATATATTGAAAACATTAGCAGATATTTCTACTAAGTGAGAGTCTGATAAAAACAGTACTCCTAATCAAGTCATCAATATTATTCACTGCAGAACTGCTAAAAATTGGAACAGTTTATCAGAAACCTTTCCATTTCACAAATTCAAAGCTTTCTTATAAGTGATATCAGAAAGAGAATTACAGAGTGCTGCAAGAATTCAGTAAAACATATATTATAGTATTTTTCTAAGAATGAATGCTATTATTAACTTTTTCTGCATCAATTTTTTTTCTACATATTTTCTCAATATCAAGAACATTCTTAATCCCTACAATATGTATTATTTCTGGTACAGCTCTACTATTATTTTTAGATTTTACAATTTTTTTTGTTAGTAATGACAGTGAAAGATCTCATAATTCTCATCTATTCTCCATACTAATATCTCATGAAAATTGATTCCAGTATAATGATCTAATCTGCTTTCAATCAAAAATAATAAATCTATTATCTGTACCTATAAAAAAAGATCATTTTTTAATAAACATCATATAAATACTTCTTCACAACATAAATAAACCTATAACAATAAACAAGCTCATGAATCACACTGGAAAAATTAGAGGTTTTAAGTTATCAAAACTTGCAATTGTCTCTACACCATTTGTTGTAAAGGTTACTTCTCAAGTAGTAAAAAGAGGTCAGATAAAAGCAAACATCATAAAGAATGAGAAAATTAGCCAAAATGTAGCAAATGATAGTAATCATGCACCATCTTTGAAACGATACTTTCTTTTAGAATGTACTGCAAAAATTTTTTTTTCTCACTCAAGATAATTTTCTATTTTTAAAGGCAGATTTCCATAACTATCAATCATAAACAATAACATTAAAAAATATCTATTATCTATAATAGCATAAGTTCTTCTTATTTTCAAAAACTGTGAGCTATGAAGTTATTACTGAAATAATTTTTTTAGATATTTCCTCTTTAGAAAGCAACTCTCCATCTTTTTCGCATTCAATCTTTTTAAAATTCTCTTGCATATCTACTACTTGATTCACTACGTTCATTGCATTTTCTAAATGCTCCATATCATTCTCATGAATATCCTTTTTGGTTTCTGACTTAATATATGACTTATCATCTCGTCAGTCAATGAGCTTTTGAGATGATTCAATTGAAATATCTAAGAAAATAATCCTATCTGGTTTTGGAAGATTCAGAATGTGATATTCCAACTCATATATCCAGCTGAGAAAATCCTGTCTTTCTTTTGAATTTACAATTTTTCATCATTGATGAATCATATTGGCACTCACATACCTGTCAGATAATAGAAAATCATAATTCTCTAAATCTGATTGAAGTTCTGATAATGAATCAAATCTATCGAGAGCATAAAACAAACTTGCCTGTTTAGCTCATACATCTTTTCCATATCATCCATTCAAATACTTTTCTACATGGTAGCAAGATTTTTTTCAATAGCGAGGGTAGCTGATTATTTTCACAGACTTTCATGATTTCTGTAAATGAATTTTCAATAATTCTAATTGAGTACTTTTTCAAGCCCCATCTATTCAATCAATGACTATAAACATAGTGTGTTATTGTTTGATATAATATTATTTTTCAGTATAAAGAAATTATGTTTTATTCAAAAATAATATTTTAAATATGCTCTCACACAAGAATTTTATTAATATAGCTTATGAAATATCCAGTGCTTCAAACTGTGTGTCCAGAAAAACATGAGCTGTGATTGTGAAAGATTGAAGAGTAGTATCTACCTGATATAATGGCACTCCTCCAGGGTATGAAAATTGTAGTGATTACTGGAAGTGAGAATACACAAAAGACCACCATGAGTGGTCTTATAAATATGAAATTCATGCTGAAATGAATGCTATAGTGTGGGCTGCAAGAAGATGAATCAGTACTGAAGGAGCTACTCTATACTGCACATATGAGCCATGTTTTGACTGTACAAGAGCCATACTTGCTTCTTGAATTTCACATATATTTTTTTCTGAGAAATATAAACACCACACAAATAATGAGTTAGGTGATTTTATTAAAAATTGTAAATGTACGATAACCCATATTCCAAGAAGTTGGTAATTTGTATTCCAACAACATGAGTGTCCTCTTTCTGTTGAAACTAATAATCAAAGTCATTAGTTTTTTTTTGAACTGGATCATATCCTCATTTATTCCAAGGCATGCATCTTAGAATTCTCATGATTCATGAAATGATTCATTTCATAGATCATTTCTTTTCTATTGATTCAATCATGTATTCACTACATGTTGGAATATGCTTGCAAAATGGGGTATTATTCATCTTTTTAGCCCAAAAACTGTGATCAGGTGAAAGTATTCTTTGATATATAAGCACACACTTTATAAAACATTTTGAAATCATATATAATGAAGTATTATTTTTATAAATCTTTTTTTTGTGGTTCACTCATATCAATGAGTGGTCATAGAAATTTTGGTTTTGAACTATTTATTTCAACATCCAAAAATGCCTTAACACGTGCAAGCAATTCCCTTCTTAAATAACGATCATAATTTTTGTATGTATGAAGGTTTGTAAAAACGCCATAATTTTCTATTCATAGTCTTTCAGCAATATACATTGCTCTTTTTAAATGAAAATCTTGAGTAAAAAGTACCACTTCATCAACCCCAAAAATATGTTTCGCTCTATAAATTGAATCATATGTATCAAATCAAGCATAATCAAGAAAAATATGTGCATCATCTACTCATAATTCTATTAAGTATTGCTGCATTGCAACTGGTTCATTGTAATACTTTTGGGAATTATCTCAAGAAACTATGATTTTTTGAATCCTTCAAAGCTCATATGCCTTTGCTGCAACTACCAACCTATCTTTTAAAATATCAGATGGTTCAAGGTTTGTTTTTACACTGGCTCAAAACACAAGACCTACTTCTACAAATGATAGTTTTCTCACATCTTGATACATTGATTCTTTTCAAAATGAAAGCACCCAATAGTTTATAATCAAAATGAAAAATAGAAGCATAGCAAAGAATGGTAAACCCCATGATATCCAACGTTTGATGTAATCTTTAATAAACATATAGGAAAACATACCTGGAAATAAAATATTACAATTAATTATACATTATATTTTTATTATGTCCAATATTTTAAGTGTTTTGTTCTTTTATTTTATTAAAAAATACTTATACTCATGGGCGAATTGATTCTTTAAATACACATAATTATGCATGAAACTAATACACTTCTTTATGAAGATCATTCAAGGTTAAAAGTAGCTTCAAGAATACTTAATCTTTGAACAAACATTAATTTATTTGTAGTATGATCATCAAGTGATTCAAGCTTCCTTGACTACTTAATGAATAAAGTTGTTGATTACTCAATAGATCGAATTTCTAAGCAAAACACATATAAAGATTTTTCAAATGCTCTAGAACACATAAACTCTGTTCTGAAAACTTGGAATAATGATACTGAGTGAGAGAAAATGAACATGGTTATCTGAGTGCTTAATGATAATGAGTTCTTATTCTCAAACATTTGAAAAACATCATGTTACCTAGTGAAAAAAAATAATGTAATAGAAATTACTGACAAAAAAGACAAAAAGAAAGAGTTCTCATTTATTTCAAATTGAGATTTAGAGCATAATGATATAATTACCATTGCTACTAAAAGACTTTTTAACTTCCTTTCAGAAAGTGATTTTATTGATTCCTACTCGAAAAAAATAGAAACATTCAATGAGTCAATAAATGGGATCATAGAATGAGAAAAAATTAACAAAAATATTGCAATCTCATCTTTCAGCTACAAATCAAAAAAAGCAAAATTAACTGTTGTAGATAACTGAAGCTTTTTTCAAACTCTTTTATTTAAAATATGAGACAACGATATAGTTAAGAAAATTATTGCTCTCTACCTTATATTAAAGGAGAGACTCATGGAAAAATGAAAATTAGTAAAAATTGTTTTATTCCTTTTAGGTATATTCTTAGCTATCTTTCTTTTATTCAAAATCATTGATGGAACAGTTACAAAGGAAGACAATTCACAAAAAATTGAAATTCAAAAAGAAGTCCTTGAAGAAGCAAAAGTATCACTCAGAAAAGCTAGTGAGAGTATAAAAAATAAAGATATATTCAACCTGAACATCAAAAATGCAGAAAGTCGTATAGCTGATTTGGAGAAAGAAAACTTATTTGCAAATGATGTAAGTCGTCTTAAGAGTGAGATTGCTCAAATTAAAAAAACATTCAATTGAATTGAATCCTTTGAAGAAAGTGATGAGAAAAAAATGGCAACATTTAAGGATGGAAAAAAAATAAAAATACTCTGACTTAATAAAAAAATATATGTTGTGTGAGAAAAATCAATTACATGACCAATTATTGAGTGACAAGAAAGCAAAACATACACATTTGAAGAGATATGAGATGATAGCTTTGTAGATGCAACTCCATTACTCAATTCAATTTCCCTAGTTACAACAAAATGACAAATAGTAACTTTTACAACAGATTGAAATTTCAGTTTTACTGATGTATTAGGTCAAGATGCCTGGACTAAATCTTCAATGATCGATTCATATGCTTCAAATATCTATCTAATATCAGAAGCAGATAAACAGATTTATAAACATAAAAAATCTGGAAGATCATTTTGAAAATGAACTCCTTATCTTAAAAAAGAAGATCAGCAATGAATGGATAATATGATTGATATTGCCATTGATGGAGGATTTTATATCCTAAAAAAAGATCTTAGTTTTGTGAAATTCTTCTCTACTCCCTATAGACTTGAAAGCTTAGTAGTCAACAAAGCTCCAGAAAACTATGCAGTAGAAGATCCTAGTCTTCCACTCAAAATTAAAACAAGACAAGAATTGAACTATGTATATATGCTTATGAATAATAAAATATATATATTCAAACCTAATTCAACAAGGTACCAAGATACTAAAGCATTGAACTATATTGGTCAAATTGAGTGAAGAAAATTTCAAATCACTGATTTCTATGTAAAATTTGATTGAGAACTTATGATACTTAATGAATGAGGAATATACAAAATGAACTTTGAAGTAACAGATGATAAATTGTTACTCAGATAAAAACAAAAAAAGGTAGGGTACGAATACATTCGTTCCCTACCTTTTTTACTGTATAATAATTATTATGTCCTAAACGTATTTTTCTCTATAAACGCTTCTACCTCTTCATCTAATTCATCCGACATCTTACCATTTCCAAACACTGACTGAACATCTTCATCTTCTTCAAAACCATTTATTAATGTCTTATACTTGAGAGCCTTATCAAAATCAGTAATTTCAACAGTGTTATCAGGAACAAACTCTAGTTCACTTGAATGAATCTCTATATTTTTTTCTCTAAGAAACTTTTCTACTCATACAAAATCTTCCAAAGAGGCTAAAATTGTAATTTCTCTTCACTCATGAGTAATATCTTCAGCATCAGTTTCCATAACTAATGCTTCTATAGAATCATAATCGTGAATATCTGAATCAATAACTATGACTCATTTTCTTTTAAACATCCAGGCAACAGCTCATGATTCTCACATATTTCACCCTGCTTTCGAAAATATATGACGTATACTTGACGCTGCTCTATTTTTATTGTCTGTGAGTACCTGAACGACTATTGCTGGTCATCAAGAAGCGTATCACTCATAAATAATCTCTTGAATTTGAGCTGCATCTTTATCCTCTCCTGTTCATTTTTTGATAGCTCTATCAATATTATCATTTGGAACTCATGCTTTCTTTGCCTTTTCAATTTCCATAGCAAGCGTTGGATTCATATCTGGATCTCCTCAGCTCTGAGCAGCCAATGATATAAGCTTAGCATGGATAGCAAATATTTTTCATTTAACAGCATTAACAGCATCTCTTCTTTTAGCTACCACTGGTCATCTTCACATAGTATTGTATTGTTACAAAATAATGTTTACTTATGAATTTAGTATAATTTTTTATTCAAGTTTGTAAAATGACTTTTAGTACTTATAATTTCTCATATATAATATTGCTCTAATATATGTATTCATGGCTCTCTCTGATGATCTGGAAGCAGCAGTAGACATAGTAGAACTTGTTGGTAGGTATTCAAAGCTCAAAAAAGCAGGAGTAAACTATAAAGCAGTATGCCCATTCCCAGGACACAATGAAAAGACTCCTAGTTTTGTGGTAAGTCCAAGTAAACAACTTGCCTATTGTTTTGGTTGCCATAAAGGCTGAGGTGCTCTCAAATTTATTATGGACATTGAGAATATTGAATTTAGAGAATCTCTTCAGATACTTTGAGAAATCACATGAATTCAAGTACAAACAAAAGATCCTGCTCTTTATAAAAAAGAGAAAACACTCTTTTGACTCTACAAAGACACCATGCTCTTTTATAAAAAGAGTCTCTCAAACCATCCAGAAATTATGAAATATCTCATAGATAGATGAATACACTCTGATGCTATTGGGACATTTAATTTTTGATATTCAAGTAGCTGAATAGAGCTCTATAATACTCTCACAACCATATGATATAGTGATGAAATAATAGAGCAATCTGGAGTTTTCAATAGTGTAAAAGCAAAAAAAGATAAATTTATCGGAAGAATTATCATTCCTATACAAAATGCAAGAGGAGATTTTGTTGCTTTTGCTTGAAGGGTTTTTGGAAAATGAGAACCCAAATATTTAAATTCTCCTGCTAGTGCTATTTATGATAAGTCATCCCTTTTATACAATTTATTCTCTGCAAGAACTGACATTACAAAACAAGATTCAGTCATTGTAACTGAATGATATATGGATGTTATCGCATTATGTAAAGCTTGATACAAACACTGTGTAGCAGTAAGTTGAACCGCTCTTACACAAAAACATATTAAAGTACTCAAAAGGCTCACACATAAGATTTATTTATGTTTTGACTGAGATAAACCATGAATCAATGCAACAAAACTTTCAATTGAAAATCTCAAAAATAATAACATTGAACTAAAAATTATATCTCTCCCTGAGGGATCTGATCCAGATGATTTTATTGAATCTTGATGAGACTTTAGTGAGTGTATTCAAAAAGCATTATCACCTATTGGCTTTCTCATAAAACAATCAGAAGTCAATCTTGAATCACTCGACGATAAATCTACATTTTTGCAAGACATTTTAAC